>JAWOFY010000009.1:0-5740 GCA_046497285.1 Candidatus Hydrogenedentota bacterium | reverse complement strand
TCCCCGGCCCTTACGGCCACCCCTTATGAAGGGGTTCGTCTCGCCGGCGTCTCGCCGGCAAAAAAAACATGTGGAGACGGCGATAGATATGCCGGCAAGATGCCGGCGGTACGAGGGGGCTAGGAGGATGTTAACTTCCATCCCACGTCTCGTCCCTTCTACATCCGCCGGCCTTGTCCGGCCGCCTCTTTTCCGAAGGGGTTCGTAGCGCCGGCGTCTCGCCGGCAAAAAACCATGGGGCGACGGCGATATACGTGCCGGCAAGATGCCGGCGATACGAGGGGAGCCCCCCCCTTGGGAAAGGGGAATTGGGGGAATTGATGGACATCCCCCCGGCCCCCTTCTCAAGGGGGAATAGTAGCGGCGTTTTCGCGGGCGGGTATATGTGCCGGCGAGACGCCGGCGGTACGTGGGCTTAGTCCATGTGGAAGACTTCGCGGAGTTCGGTGATCTTGGGCGCGTCGTTTTCGGTGAGCATGAGGGGATTGGTCTTGGCCCACCATTCTTCCATGACCGGCTCGGTTTTCAAATGCTCGAAACAAGCCTGAGGGTCTTCGGCCTCGAAGTAGGCGAACAGGGTGAGGTTGTCGCGGAAGATGGTGTAGTTGCGCATGCCGGCCCGGCGGTGGGCTTCGCAGACTTCTTCGCCGATGTCTTGGTGGAGCCGCTCGTAGTCTTCAATGACTTCCAACCCTTTGAGATGCATCACAAAACCGTACCGCGCCATGGTCCTCATACTCCTTGTTACTGTCCGGCGGGGATTCAGCCGCGCGAGGCTCGCATTTGCCGATGGGATCTCACGCGCTTACCCGCCGGTTTGGGGGGCTCGGGTTTCTTTTGGGTGCGTATGGGGCGATGCTGTAGCACAATATAGGTGATAAGGCACAGCATGGCTGCCTGGGCGTAGAACAGCCATTCCGGATTGTACGCCGCCCGGTTCCAGAATTCGGCGATGGGAACAGACCATTGGGGATCGACGCGATCCGTATGATACATGGCCGTCTCGAGCTTGAACCACCGCACCACGCGGACGACCCCGTGCAAGAGGATTTGGAGCCCGGTCATATAAAGCATGATCTCAAGCACGGGAAGCAGCACCGGCGTGATGTAACGCCGCAGCATTACGAGCAGGGGCAATGCGAACGCCGCTGTTATCGCATACGCTTGCCACCGTTCAACGACATGGTTCACCAGTTCATCCATGACTGACGTTCTTCCCCTTGGCAAGGGCGAAGGACGGGGCGGAGTGTAGCATAAGTGGGAACAATCCCGCCAACACGAGCAGCCCGCCTTCCCCTAGCTATTTGGGTTGACCCAAGCCGGCGCACCCTCTAGTATTGTCAGCAATCATGAATACGCCGGTGCTTCAATTGGTCAACCTTCACAAACGCTTTGGCGGAGAGTCCGCCTTACGCGGCGTGGATCTGGACGCGCGCCGCGGCGCCATTCACGGGCTCGGGGGCGAGAGCGGGGCGGGCAAGTCCGTGCTGGTGCAGATAGCGGCGGGCTTACTCCGGCCGGACCAAGGCGAGATTCGCTTCAAGGGCGACCCGCTCGCGGTGGGCAATCCGCTTGAAGCGGCGGCGCAGGGCATCGCCGTGGTCCGCCAACACCCCGAAGTCTTGCCTTTCCTCTCGGTGGCCGAGAACATGCTGTTGGGCGAAGGCCTCGTTCAGGTCCCTGGCGGCCTCATCCATTGGCCCGCCACCTACCGTAGAGCGCAAGCGCTGCTGGCGGACATTGGAGAACACTTCGACGTTCGCCAACCCGCACGGAAACTCTCGAAGGCGCAGCGGATCATGATGGACCTCGCCGTGGCCCTATCCCGTGAACCGACAGTGGTGTTTATCGACGATCCCACGCCTGCGCTTAACCCCGACGCGGCCCGGCGTCTTTGGGATCGCATGCGCGCGTTGCGCGAGAATGGCGCGGCTATCGTCTACGTGAGCAGCCGGCTAGACGAGGTTCAAGCGCTGTGTGATGACGTGACCGTGTTGCGCGACGGCGTTGTCGCGGGTTCTCACGCGCCGCTGGAGACCATTGGCCTGGAAACCAGCGGGAACGCGAAGACCTTTCCGGCGCCGCCCGCGCCGGGGGAAGAAGTCCGCCTGGAAGTTGCCAATCTGACCGACGCGGAAGGCCGTTTCCACAACATCAGCCTTGAAGTGCGCGCGGGCGAAATCGTCGGTCTTCACGGCCATCCCGGCGCGGGGGGAAGCGAGTTTGGGCAAGCGCTCTTTGGGCTCCGCCCCGCTATCGGCGGTAAGGTGAAGGCCAATGGACTAAAGCTCCACGCCTTGGCCCCGCAGACGGCTTTGGACGCTGGAATCGCGTATCTTCCGGCGGACCGCTTGGGGGAAAGCGCATTCCCCAGCCATTCATGGGGGCAAAACGCGAGTGTGGCGAGACTGCGCCGCCTGTCGCGAGCGCCGGGATGGATAAGCCGCTCCGCTGAAGAGGCCGCTGGGCAGACGGCGGCGAAGCACGTTGGGGTGGACACAGCGCGCATCAATCAGCCGATCACATCATTCTCCGCCGGTGACCAGCAGAAGGCGGCGCTCGCCCGTTGGCTGGTGGGGAAACCAAGAATTCTCGTGCTCGATGAGCCGGTTCGGGCCGTGGACACGCCATCCAAAGAGGCTATTCGCGAACTCGCGGCGGACGCCGCCCGGCAAGGGACAGCTTTGCTGCTGATCACCAGCGACCCCGCCGAGGCCCACGGCATGTGCAACCGGGTGCTCACGCTGTCGGACGGCCGCCTGACGGGCGAATTCAAGCCCCCAAGCGATACACAACACGCCATCGCTCAAGCCGCCATGCCGGCGGACCATTCTGGAAAAGCCGAAACACGAACCCCTGGCCCCGGGACCTCTGGCAGACCGCGTCAAGCCGCCTTGCTGGTCCTGAGCATTCTCCTTGCGGGCAGTCTGCTTCTTTTCGGCCCCTCGGAGTTCGCCAGCGCGTCAAACATGAATGACTTGCTTATGACCTTCGCCTTCACCGCCATCATGGCGCAGGCCGCCATGATCGTGCTGGGGACGGGCGGAATGGACGTGAGTATCGGGGCCCTATTTGGCTTGGCCGCAGTCACGTCCGCCACGGGCGCCCACGCGGGGTTGGCGCCCTCACTGTGCCTGGGCTGGGCAATCGCACTGGGCGCGTGGTGCGGTTTGGCGAACGCGGGGGCCGCGTTGCTTGCGCGGGCTCATCCCTTGGTGATCACGTTGGCGGCGGCGGCCGTGTACCAGGGCCTTATCCGAAGGGTAACGGGCGGCGTTGAAATTGTCCACCTCCCGGACTCCTTCCGCGCGTTGAGCGAGGGGAGCGTGGCGGGCATCCCTAAGGTGGCCCTCTACCTCGCGGCGATCACCGCCATCACGCATATCATGATGCGCCACATGGTCATCGGGCGGCGGATCCTCGCCATTGGGAACGGCGCGGGGGCCGCGCGGGCAGTGGGCGTGTTCAAGGCGCGGGTCACCCTCTTCGCCTTCGCAATTGGCGGCATCCTAGCCAGTGTAGCAGGGCTGATGTACGCGGGCGCGGCGGAAACGGTGTACCCGGACGCGGGCTATCTCATGGAGTTCACGGCCATCGCGGCGGCGATCATCGGCGGTTCCAGCGTGCTGGGTGGAAAGGGAACACCCAGCGGCGCGCTGTTGGGGGCGCTTTTGCTGGTGCTCCTTCTCAACGCCCTTCAGCATCTCGGGGCCCCTCCCCCTTGGCCGCACATGGTGGTGGGCGTGCTGGCCCTGATAGCGGCCTATGGTGACCTGGCGGTGCTGCGGCTACGGGGGCAACGGCCATGAGGGCGGATCTGTTGCGAACGCGGGAGGCGGCGCTCGTGCTGGCGGCGCTCGTTTTGGGCGCGCGGGCCATCGCAAGCGCCAACCTAACGGGATCCAGCGCCGCGGCGTTGGCGGCCTCGTATGCGGCGCCGGTGGGCATAACCGCGCTTGCCCTCACCTTCATCGTGAGCGCGGGACGGCTCGACGTCTCCCTGGGCGCGATACTAACCCTCTGCGCCACCGTGCTCGCGGGCTTGTCGGAAAACGCGGGATGGCCCCTCGCGCTGGCGGCCGCCGGGGCCCTCGCCGTGGGCGGCGCGGCGGGCGTGCTCAACGGCGCCCTGACGGCCATGCTTCGCATTCCTTCCTTCTGGGGCACACTCGCGACGGCCCTGCTCTTCAGTGGGATAGCCATGGCCATAGGAACAGGCGGGACGCGGCCGGCGTTGCCCGATGGCTTCCTCTGGCTTGGACAGGGAGAATGGATCCCGGCGGGATTCGGCGCGTTTTTAACGCCCTCCACCCTCCTCTGGGTTGCGTTAACCGCCGCCGGCGGGCTCATGTTGCGTCGCACCTGGATGGGCCGCTACGCCGAGTGCATCGGCGAAAACGAGACCGCCGCCCGGTTCGCGGCCATTCCTGTCCGCCGTTTGACGGTAGGGTTCTTCACACTGAGCGGACTGGCTTGCGGCCTGGCCGCCTTATTCGCCGTCAGCGCCCGCGAAGTTATCCCAATCCACACCTTCCCCGGCCTCGAACTCGACGCGATAGCCTGCGTGCTTCTCGGCGGGACCCGGCTGCGCGGGGGACGGGGGTGCGTTTGGGGAACCTTTCTCGCCGTGGTCATCCTGGGCCTCGCGCGCTACAACCTCGAACATGCTGGCTTCGCTCCGCCGCAAGTCTTCGCTGTGGTGGGCCTGGTGCTCGTAGCGGCGGCGATTGTGAACGAACGCTTCGTGGACCGAACGCCCCTCGACGCCCCATGAAGACCGGCGGATATAATCATCGAATCTGAATGAGGTAAGGGAAGATGCAGGCGCGGAATTCATGTTGCGGATGATACATGGACGCGCGCGTTAGCCAAGGACAGGGTGGTTCGGCATGGGCGTACGCATAGGGTCTTTCGTTCTGACGCCGGAAGGGCTTCTTCTGACGGGCGCTTTGGCCGTGTTCTTGTTGGCGTCTTACAGCCGGATTCAGCTTGCCGCCCCTTGCGGGCGCATGAAGGCCGCGGCGCTGCTGGCGTGGGTCAGTCTGTGCGGGGTTGTGGGAGCGGCGCTTTACGGGATCCCGGGCAGTCTCGCGGCGGCCCAGCGGTTAGACCCGTTACCCGCGGACACCTCCATCGCGTTCGGTTCGTTCGGCGGGTACTGGGGCGTGCTTTTGGGCGGAGTCGTTGCGGCATGGAGCCTGCGGCGCGAAGCGCTTCCCCTGTTGGACGCGCTCACCCCGGGCATCCTGCTCGGCGGGCTGGTGGCGCGAGCGGCCGTATGGTTCGCCCAAACCACACCAATTTCGTTGACCCCATTCGCCATCTGGTCGTTGGCCGACATGGCCTTGCACGGCGCGTTGTTTGGCGTCATCGCCATTGCAGAACGGCGGCGAAGCCCGGAGATGGCGTGGAACGGCGTTTTTCTGATCACCTTTCTCATCGGCTACGGCGCGCCCCGCTTTCTCCTTGAGTTTTTCCGGGACGACACGGTTCCCTGGGCGGATTTCACGTGGGGACACCACACGAGCCTGTTGCAGACCGTGGCCGGCATTGTCTTGCTTTTCTTCGTCCTGCGCCAACGCCGCGCCGTCGCCGGGTAGGCGCGCCACCCCCCAATCGCCGGATAAGGATTCTCAAGAACGGTATCGCCGGCTTCCAGACGGCTTATAAAAGCTGACGGGATGCTGGGGGTACGATCTCTCCCATTGGGTGAGGATGAATTTCCTTTTCAGTCGCGTGT
>JAWOFY010000071.1:0-3854 GCA_046497285.1 Candidatus Hydrogenedentota bacterium | reverse complement strand
CATGGACAGGACACTATAAACTACATTGACCTCTAAGTTTTCAGCCCCGCGCACTGGTTATGCACGGGGCTTCGTTTTTTTGCCCCTTCTCACGGGGTCAGCCACAGAGCTTCGGTTAGTTATATCTTCACATACCGCTATGTACGGGATTATGTTTTGTCATTTCCTCCCATATCCCTTAACTGGATATTCAGCGCTTTGATAGAGATTTGAATCTCCCATACGGAGAGCGCCAGAGAAGCGAGTAAAAATATTAAACCGGCCCCGAATGCGTACTTCGCTGCGGTCATATACTCCTGAAAAAGCAACAACATACTCAATGCCGAAAGAAACAGACTGACAACCCCAAGCACCTGCATATCTCGTATTAACCTGGTTCGCAGCCGAAGATTCTTGATCTGATAAACCAGCTGGGGATCATGATCTTCCTGATACTTCTTGTGCAAGTTGCGTATCAATGTTGCCAGCGTCAAAAAGCGATTGGTATAAGCCAGTAACAGTAATGATATAGCCGGAAACAGGTGCCCAGCCAAGCCAGGCGGGCGATGTCTCGGTGCGGGCCGAGGCCACTCCATCCGAGGGACCGTTTCACCGGCTTTTCACTTACACGATTACCGTGGAGGCGCCGGAAGGGGTCGAGGTGACCTTTCCCGATCTGGCCGAGCATGCCGGGGACATGGAAGTCTACCGGCATCTGGGCCGGGAAGAGGAACCCCTCGAGGATGGACGCGTCCAAATCACAGCCTCCTTCGCGTTGGACGCCCCGGAAGTCGGCGAATACGCCATTGAACCACCGCCGGTTACGTATGGGCCGGACGCAACCGAAGCCAACGTGCCGCCGGTGGTGATCGAGGCGCGGGAACTGACTCCCGATGAACAGCAAGCCGTGATGCAGTTCGCGCCCAACGCCGGCCCCGCCGCGCCCGCCGTCCCATGGTGGCGGCAATGGCAAGTATGGGCGCTCGTGACCGGCGCGGCGGCCGTTGCGGTCTTTGCGGCGTGGCTTTGGGCGCGCCGGCGAGCCGCCCAACCGGGCCGAAAGCCGCTGACCGCGTGGGACGGGGCCCTCAAGCAATTGGACGAGCTTTCCGCGCGAGACCTCCCCGCCAGTGGCGATTTCAACCAGTATTACGTCGAGTTGTCCCGCATCCTTCGGGATTACCTTGCGCAACGCTTTGCTATTCACGCGCCGGAACAGACCACTCAAGAACTCCTTGAGGAAGCGTCGGCGAATGGCGCTTTAACGGAACAGCAGCAGCAGTTTCTCGCGGGGTTCCTGCGCCACAGCGACCGGGTCAAATTCGCCCGGTTCCAGCCTTTGGCCGCCGAGGCGCAGCGGCATCTCGACGATATTCGAGCCTTTGTAACGGAAACAATCCCCAGCGAAGAGCCGCGGCAAGAAGCGGCATGAGTCCAGTAAGTATGCATGAGTGGTTAGGGCCATTTTACTTCAGTTCGCTTATCCACCCCTGGTTCCTGTTGCTGCTGGTGGGCGTGGGCGCGTTGCTCCTGGCCGAGATAGCCGTGCGGGCGCCGGGCGTGATCCATGTATCCACGGGCGACGTGCTTGCGCGGGTGGCGGGGCCTCACCGCGACAAACTGCGTTTGATCCCGCCCATTCTGCGAGCGATTGGCCTCGGCCTGCTCGTGGTGGCGTTGGCGCGGCCCGTAAAAGGGTTACAACCCGTCCCCGAAAAGGCGGAAGTCATGGACCTCATGTTGTGCCTGGACGTTTCGGGAAGTATGAAGGCGCTTGATTTTTCCGTCGACGGCCAACGGCAGGACCGGCTCGAGGTCGCCAAGGGGGTCCTGCGCCGTTTTGTGGATAGCCGGCAGCACATGGCTAGTCAAGGCTCGGTTGACCGGCTGGGACTTATCCTGTTCGCCGGAACCGCGTGGACGACAAGCCCCCTCACCCTGGACTATGACATCGTGCAACGGGAAATCGATCGCGCGCACATCGACTTGGAGGATCCACGCAAACAAGGAACGGCAATTGGCTCCGCCATAGGGTTGGCCGTAAGCCGTCTGCGCCATTCCGAGGCGGAAACGCGGGTCCTCGTGTTGCTAACAGATGGCCGTAACAACACAGGCGAACTTGATCCCATGACCGCGGCCCACCTCGCCAACGAATACGGCATCCGCATTTACGCCGTGGGGGCGGGTTCCCGAGGTGAAGTGCTCATCCCCCAGCGGACTGTGCTTGGAGAACGGCTGGCGCCGGTGCACATCCCCATTGACGACGAGTCACTCACCGCCATAACCGAACTGACCGGCGGGCGGTACTACCGGGCCACGGACGCGGAGTCGCTACGAGAAGCCTACGAAGAAATTAGCGAACTTGAACGTACGGAGATTGAGATTAGCGAATATTATCACACGGAGGAAGGATTTCCCCCGTACGCGGCTGCTGGTTTGACCATGGTAGCGGCGTCTATATTCACGCGCCGATTGTGGTTTGAACCGATACCGTAACAGCGGAACGTACCCCCGGCATACTGCCGGCAAGAAAACGAAACACCCAAGGGCGGCAACATCCCCCTACCCCCTTGCAAGGGGGAATTGCTCGTACCGCCGGCATCTTGCCGGCAAAATGAGCCACCGGGAAGGTGGGGAAACCGCCTTGGAATCCTAGTCCAGCGATTAGGGCAAAGGTAACGAACCATTTCGTTACAACCAAGTGAAAAGTAGCACATGGATATCGCATTCGCGTTCCCAACGCACCAACTACCCATATGGGTGTTCATCATGGCCTCCTCCCTGGCCCTGATCTGGTTGGCGTTGCGCATTCTAGAAAACTACCGGGGCGAACGGATCAACCAGTTCGTCCAGGGTACGCTTGCGCCCCGGTTGCAAGTCGGGGCGGATGGCCGCGCGCGCAAACCCTTGCGCTGGTTCACCTTGGCGGGGTGCGCTTTCCTGGCGATTGCCCTGGCGCAGCCCCATTGGGGCGAGTCCCGAGTCGATGTGCAACGGCGAAGCCGTGACATATTGGTTGTTCTGGACATTTCGCCCAGCATGCTCGCCGAGGATGCGCCCCCGACCCGCCTCGAAATGGCGCGGCGCAAAGCGCTCATGCTCATGGACCGCTTCCCGGGAGATCGGTTCGGGTTTATCGTAATCTCCGGCGGCGCCGAGCGTCTCAGTCCGCTCACCCACGACCACGGCTTCGCTCGCGCGGTGCTTAGGTCAATCGACTCCGGGATCATCGGGTTTACCGGCACGGACCTCGAGGCCGGGTTGAACAAAGCGGCCGAAACGTTCCAGGCCGAAGCCGAACGCACCGGCCCCCACACCCGCCACAGCCGGGCCGTGGTGGTCTTATCCGACGGAGAGGAAGTTAGCGGGGACGTAGTGGAAGCCGCCCGGGCCCTGTCGGAGTTGGCGGCCGTCTATACCGTCGGAGTCGGCACAACGCAAGGCGCGGCAGTCGAGGCTCCGCCATGGCTGCGCCGTCATTTGCCTCCTGGCGCGCCGCTGACCCGTCACACACGGCTGGAGGAGGATGGTCTTATCCAGGCCGCCAATGCAAGCGGCGGATCCTATATCCGCGCTAGTCACGATGGCTGGGATCTCGATCAATTGGAAAGCGGACTCACGGGCCACGCCGCGCGCGTCCTGAGCAATGATCAGCGGATAGAAAAGGTGAACCGGTATCAGTGGCCGTTGGGCTTGGGCCTGCTGTGTTTTGCGGCCGAAGGCTTCTGGCTGGTCCTATTGCCCGCGTTCCGCCAGCGCCATTTGGCCCGTGAACGCGCCGCGCCAGAGGGTGGCAACGAATATGCATAGGCTAACGTGGCTCATGGTTTTCCTCGCACTTGGCGGCATGCACGCCGCAGCGGGGGCCAGCTCGT
>JAWOFY010000043.1:0-5078 GCA_046497285.1 Candidatus Hydrogenedentota bacterium | reverse complement strand
TCATAAGGGCCATTATGGCACAGGGGCTTCCGCGGGTTCGAACAGCGCCCCAATAGGGATCGCGCAAGTGGGAGTAGGTAAACAGGATTCCCTGAAAAGCGAGTCAATGCGGCATAATACCGAGGAATCGCTTTCAAGGCGGCCCGTGATTCCGGGATGAGGCCCTGCGGCGCCTGGGTTGAAAAACAAGGGGAATGAACCATGATGGGGTCAAGGAGCGTAGGAAGCTGGATCAGAATCGTTGGAGTGTGTCTGGCGGTTGCGTTGGCCGGGTTTCTGGCATGGCGGGCGTGGGCCGAGGTCCGGGCGCGGCGTGTGACGGCCGAGTTGCGAGAGGAGGGGCATCCCCTTACTTTCCATGAGTTCGCGGAGCGTTACGCTTCTGGCCAACCGCCGGACGCAGACAACGCCGCCGTCTTGTATCTGGAAGCCATGGACGCCTACGAACGTGAATTGGGGGCCGCACC
This sequence comes from Candidatus Hydrogenedentota bacterium, assembly GCA_046497285.1. Classification (GTDB taxonomy): domain Bacteria; phylum Hydrogenedentota; class Hydrogenedentia; order Hydrogenedentales; family SLHB01; genus SKRY01. The sequence continues at coordinate 4,611 of JAWOFY010000043.1, read as the reverse complement.
CCCGAACGACCTGGTGCCTATCATCGGCTTTGCCGATCCGCCCCCGCCCGGCGAGCCCTTTCCTCCGGAGCAAGCCGAGGCGGTCAAGGCCTACTTGGACGCTTTTACCGACACCTTGGCCCTACTCGGGAAAGCGGCGGAAAGGCCCGCTTGCCATTGGCCGCTGGATTTCGCATGGCCGGCCGAGAGTGGCTGCACCAGCATAGCCCCATTTCGCAGTTTCTCCCGGCTGCTCAACCTTAAGGCGTTGTGGCAGGCCCATCATGGCCAAGGCGAAGATGCAGCTAAGACGCTGCTGACGCATTGGGTATTTGTGAGAAACCTCCAAAAAGCCAAAATGTACATTTTCTCCCTACAAAGCACCAGCTTTCAAGGTTTGGCTGAGTACAGTATCACGGATGTTCTGTCTCGCGTGGACTTCCCGGATGCATATCACGCCGAGTTGGCGGCTTTGCTTGAGGAAGTCGAGACGACGGACAACTTGCGCGAAATCGTCCAAACGGAATGGCTCATCTACTGGGACCCCGAGATGGTGGTGGGTGAACTCAAGGGACTGCGCGCCCTACCTACCCTGCCACGGAACCCGGATTGGGTCGGGCTGCGCGCGGCGTTGTACCGCCTTCTTGGGGGGCAGGCGCGGGATACGCCGCGCTTGGCGGAGGTTTATCGGGCCTGCCTTGAGCACGCCGAACGCTCCCGGCCCGCGAGGCTGAGGCATTGGCCAGCGTTCGAGGAATGGCTCTTGGACGCCGAAATCCCTTCCTTTTTTGTGCGGGAGGCCCCTAGTTGGGCGGCGCCCAGGAATTTGTCCGGCGCCTCCGTGTCGTTCGCGGGGCTCACGGGACCCCACGAGATGCAGATCATACGCGCCACATCCACGGCCGCGGCGCGCGCCGGGCTGGCGGTGGACGCCTACCGCCAGGACCACGGCCGCCTGCCCGAGACCTTGGAGCAACTCGTACCCGATTATTTGGACAAGGTTCCCAAAGACTACTACACCGGCGCCCCACTGGCCTATATGCATGATGACCCCGCCTACGCCGTGTACGACGTTGGCCTCGAAGCTGTCCAGGACGAGCCCTGGGCCGCCGCCCTCTTGGAGCAACTCGGTTACGGAAACGTTATCCGCATCTTCGCCATCCACTGGACCCCTGACGAGGTGGCGGACATGCTGGAGGAGTGACTATGTATGGCTACCCCTCGCCCAACATTTGCAACGGGAACAGCTCCGATGGCGTGTGGGCTTCGTCCATCATTTCTTCCATGCGCGCCACGCGCTCGGGGTGTTCATCGGCGAGGTTGTTCTGTTCGCCCCTGTCTTCCGCAAGGTTGAATAGCTCGACGCGGATATCGCCGCCAGATTCGCCGTGCCGGAGCAGTTTCCAGTCGCCCTCGCGCAGGGCTTGGCCTCCCCGGCCGCGTGGAAATTCCCAGTAGAGATACGCATGTTCTTGCTGACGCTCCGGTTCGCCCAGCAACGTGGGCGCGAAGCTGACGCCATTGATGCCGTCCGGGGTCAATTCCGGGCGCCCGGCCAGCTCAAGGGCCGTGGGCAAGAAGTCCGGTTGATAGCTGGGTAGGTCCGTGACGGAGCCCGGCTCGATGTGACTGTGCCAGCGGGCGATCATCGGGACCCGGATGCCTCCTTCGTACAAATCGCCCTTGTAAGCGCGCAGCCCGCCCGCGGAGTCGAAGAAGTCCGTGTCGACTTGGTTGAGATGGGTCGGACCGTTATCGCTCGTGAACATGATGATGGTGTCTTCAGCCAAACCCAATTCGTCCACCAAGTCGATCAGTTTGCCCACGCTGCGGTCCATCCGCGTGATCATGGCGGCGTAGGCCGCGCGCGGCGCCGGATGCGGCAGGTAACCGGCGTCGCCTAGATACGGTTCGTCATCCCACGCTAACCCGAGGTATTCCGCCAACGAATCATGGGGCACTTGCAGCGCGAGATGGGGTATCGGCGTCGCATAGTAGAGGAAGAACGGCTCATCTTGATGCTCGTGAACAAATCGCTGCGCCTCCGTGATCATGAGATCCGCGGAGTACGCTTTGCCTTTGAAGGGCGGCTGGTACAGCTCGCGCGGATCATCGGGCATTTCCTCGAAGGGTTGCGGTTCAAGGAAGTTGTTGTCTTGGCGCGGCACGTTGCCGTTGTACGCGCGCAGGTCGATCTCCGTATCATTGCGCAGCAGGAACTCGGGATAGTAGGTGTGGGCATGCCGCTGGCAGTTGTAGCCAAAGAACAGATCGAAGCCGCGCGCATTGGGATCGCCTTCCGAACCGGGTGGCCCCAAGCCCCATTTGCCGATGCAGGCCGTAGCGTAGCCCGCCTCCTTGAGCAGCTCGGCAACGGTGGTCTCTTCGGGATCCAACGGGTGCTGGCCCCAGGGTTGCACCTCGCTATTGCTGCGGATGGGGGAAGTCCCCGCGTGGCGGCCGGTCATGAGCATCGCGCGGGCCGGGGCGCAGACAGGGGCGCCGGTATAGTGGCTGGTGAACCGCATGCCCTGATCGGCCAGCTCGTCAATCCGGGGCGTGCGGATCTTCTCTTGGCCATAGCAGCCCAGCTCGCCATAGCCGAGGTCGTCTGCGTAGATGTAGATGATGTTGGGCGTCCGGTTGCCTTCGGCCGCGGCCGCCTTGGCCAAGGGTTTGACGCGCGAGGCCATGCCCCATCCCAAGGCCGCGCCGCACGCGGCGGCCGCCGAGGCGCGCAAAAACTCGCGCCTGGCTATCGTGTCTGGCTTACGCATTCGGCTGGTCCTCCTGGTTTGCGGCCGCTGTCCGGGCCCTGGTCACCAACTATACGGCACGGTGCCGCTGTCGTCGAGTTCATAGCCCCACTTTTCAACATACGCCATGCCGGGCAGGAATTCGTCTCCTTGGGCGTCGAGCCGGCGTTGAAGTTCTTGGTCAAGCTCCTCCCGCAACTCGGTGTGGTCGGGATCATCGACGAGATTGTTCATCTGATAGGGATCGTTCTCATTGTCGAACAGCAGCCAGGGACCGTCCAGGGTCCGGGTGTAGGTGTAGCGCGTGGTGCGCAAGCCCCGGTATTCGCGGCCGCCCCGTTCCTCTTGCCATTGACCAAAGGGGTGGGGACACAGTATCAGCGCCGCGCCTTCGGAAGGATCCGGGCCACCCTGTATGTAGTCCGCGAAATCCAGCCCGTCGAAATCGTAATCGCGCTGCGTCAGGGCTGGCGCGCCCGGCAAGGCCAGCTTGCTCAAGGAGATCAACGTGGGCAGGATGTCTTGCGTGTTGATGGGGGCCTCCAGTTCTTGGCCTTCGCGGCCAAGGTACCGGGGATAGCGCAGCAGGAACGGCACCCGGATCGATTCCTCCCAGGGCTGTTGCTTCTTCTGTCCGCCCTGGGAATGCAACATGTCGCCGTGGTCGGAGGTGAATACAAAGATCGTGTCCTCGGCGAGGCCTTCTTCTTCAAGGGTTTCCAGCAAGTCCCTGAGGCAATCGTCCAAGGCGGTGCAATGGGCGTAGTAGCCCGCGAGTTGCTCCCGCGCGATATCCGTTCTGTCCTCGGGCACATTGGGCCGCAGCTCGATGTCTTCGGGATCATACATCGCGCGGTACTCTTCCGGCGCGGTTCCGTAGGGGGCGTGAGGGGGGCCCCACGAGAGCATGAGCAGGAACGGCTTGTGCCTATCGTGGGAGCGGATGTATTCCCGCACATCGCGCGTCTGAGCAATGGCGTCGTAGCCATCCCAATAGCGCATTTCGGGGTCGTCGTGGGCGTAGTAAGCGGACTCGTTGTAATTGTGCGTGCACTCCAGCACTTTCCAATAATCGAAGCCCTGCTGCCGCTCCGGCGGGATCCAGCTCGAACGGCCGTGCCCGTCCAAATGCCATTTGCCCACGTAGGCGGTGTCGTATCCGTCGGCGGCGAACACTTCGGCGATGCTGGTCACCTCGGAGCGCAAATGCACATCATTGAGAAAAACCCCGTGCGTTAGCGGATGCTGCCCCGTGAGCAAGGTTGCGCGATACGGCGTACACACGGGGCATCCGGCGACGGCGTTCTTGAAGTTGACGCTTTCCTCCGCCAACGCGTCGATGTGGGGCGTCTTCACATTGGGATCGCCGGCATAGCCTGTGGCGTCCGCGCGCCATTGATCGGCGAACACGAACACGATGTTCGGCCGCTGGTATTGCCACTCGGAAGCGGCCCCGGGATAGGCAAGCCCCGCGGCCGCCGCGGCGCAGCTCGCTTGCAAGAACCCGCGGCGGCTGATGGCGCGGCGGGATTCCTTGGTCTTGGCTGACGTTTTCATGGCGTTAACCTTCTCTTATCTCGCGCCGCTCCGTATCGTAGATCTGGCGCTTACCGGTTTCCCAAGCCTTCACACCCATGAGCGCGGCGACCGCGTGCTGGTAGCCCGCCTTGATGGAGGCGTTTGGCGTTTCGCGCGTGCGTAGGCATTGGAGCCAGTCCAAGTAATGGTTGGGCCGTTCCACATGTTCCACGGGCTGCTCCTCCTCGACGGCGGCCTCATCCCGTTCAAGGGCGCCCGCGCCGGAGATGGTTGGGTTGCTCCATCCCTGCAAGTCGATGACGCCTCGTTCGCCATAGATCTTGCAGGTGTCGCCGCG
>JAWOFY010000480.1:0-6845 GCA_046497285.1 Candidatus Hydrogenedentota bacterium | reverse complement strand
ATCGGTTCCTAGCGCGGCGAACTGGTCGTGCACAAACCGGTCACTGCGGGGACGGGTCATCGCATCTTTCAGGCAGCGCCGGAACTTTTCATGGGGCGCGTTGGTATCCTTTCCCACCAACACGTACGGATGGGTTCGAGATAACCAGTAATGCCGGCGCTTCAGCACGAGGGCTTCGATATGCTTCTTCTGTTTCTTCTTGTATTCGGTGCTGATCTTCTTGAGCCGGACGTGCTTGTTCAGCTTCTTGTCCACCCAATCCAAGGTTTGGGCGCCGCGGGCTGCTTGGCTCTTGGCGCGAACCACCTCCCTTGAAGGCGTTAGGGATCGATACCAGATATACGAGGCAAGATCGGTTAGCACTTGTTCCTCGGGTAGCGTGTTTGGCTCGCACAGCAAGACGGGCCGCCACGCCCCCTCCGCCAACACCCAATTCATTCGCACCTTTTTGTCGGGCCACGCGAGACTCAGCGTACGAAGCGTTCCCAGCGCGGCGAGGAAAGCCAACGGATTGGCGCCGTCAAGCCCGCGTAAGAGCAGGCCGTTGTGTCCGGTGGATTCTGGCGTCATTTCGCGGTCTCCTTGGAGCGTTGCGTCTGTTGGACCATGGCCTCGCTTGCGCTGGCGGCGCGGTCGGCGAGCCGGACCACGGCTTCGAGATAGGCGAGTCCCCACCAGCCCACATAGCGGTTGAGCTTCCAGAACCGTTCGGCCACGCCGGAGTCCAGGCGATACGGCGGACCTTCCAGGCGCGCTTGGGCGCTGATGGAACAGGGGATTGGGGCGCCGATTTCGATAGGGGGCGGATTCTCGTCCACGTATACGGGGGCAAAGGGGCGCGCATGACCGTGATGGCTCGCAATCAGATGCAACGTCACCTCGCGCGCGATGCCGCCGGCGGGCAGCGACTCCAGGGCTGTTTCAGCTAGCTGCAACGACAGCATTTCATGCGGAAACCGGCCCTCGGGGAGGCCCGCCGCCTCGCGCAAACGCTGTTGAACGCTGGGGGGCCGGTTCAGGCCATTGGATTTGGCCAATACGGAGCCCTGAGACAGTCTCACGGCGGCTTTAATCTCATCGCCGTGGAGGATGATTTGAAAGCGGGGATCGGCCTTGCCGAGATCGTGCAAGCGGGCGGCCTCGCCGACAGGTTCGCGGTAAGGCTCTGGCAAGCAACTGCTGGCCCAACGCTCTGCTCGCGTACCCACGTGCCCGGTGTGCGCCGTGAGCGATACTTCCTTTTCCATCCCCGATAGCGCATCATCCATATCGCCGAAGTCCAGGTCGGGGGCGAACGGTTGGCCACTCTCCATTGGAGCGCCCATCAGGACCACGCCCCCCGCGGGATGCGCTTCGATTCGAGTGAGGTTTCCGGCGGCAAACGCCGCGATGGCGGCCCTTATCCACGATGGGAGGTTGTTGGGTTCAGGGGCTTCCTTGATACGGTCCTGAACATCCTGAAGCAAATCAGGCAATTCATCGCGTTCGCGGTCCTCGTTCCGCGCCCACGAAAGCAGCTCCTCCAGGGGCGGGGCGCTGGCGAGCGCCGTGTCCAACCGCTCTTGCTTGAAGACGGCGGGCGTCAATCGCAATACGGGCCGTTCCCGGCCATTGCGATATGCTTCCTCCGCCATGTCGAGCGGGGCGCCTTCGGGACGCGTAAAGGCATGCCGGAGCTGCTCGACGAGTTTCGCGTCGGCCGGAACCACGAGCCGGTCGTTGGGGCGAAGATCGCGTACGTCTTGAGACACCTTGGAATCGTTTCGCCCCCGCCAGATCACATAGGGTTGGACGCGGCCATGGAGTTGCGCCGCGTCGCCCCCCGTTTCCCCCTCGACATCGCCTAGCTGATCCGCATCCTCGCGCTGCAACTGGTCCGCGAGCCATTTGCGGGCCAACCATAACGGGACAGACAGCGCTTCGCCCGTAAGGGGCGGCAACAGGGCCAGGGTGTCAAGCCAGGTACTTTGCCAGCCCCTCGCGCCTGGGTTGCCCAAGTCCGTCCGAAACACGATCCGCACTTCGGGCGCGCCCCGCCGTGGACCATGGAGGAATACCGCCGGGTCGGGGTCGGGCGCGGGCTGGGGCGCGGTCTGACATAAGAAGTCCACGTGGGCCGGGAGTATAACGGGCGCGTCGGACGAAGGCGCGTTCATGGCGCCCAGGCCGTTCCCTTCGCGTTCGTATTCCTCTATGTGAGCGGCCATCGCTTCAATGCCAAAATCAAAGGCGTCATTGGCGGCTCGCTCCTTCAGCCAATGCCAGGTGCGCGCCATGGCGTTGCCGTAGATGGGGTCAAGGGGTTTTGCCTCAACCAGTTTGTCCACGGCTTTTGCATCGCTCTTACGGATTACGACAGCGGCCGCGGTATCCCCGCATTCGCCTAAGCGGTTCAAGCGGCCGAAACGTTGGCGCAGGGCGTCCAGCGAGGCGCACTCCGTAATCAGCGCGTCGAAACTAAAGTCGGCCCCGACCTCCAAGCATTGGGTCGTCACAAAAACGATGGGCCGGGCTGGTTCTTGCTTGGTGTCGGCTTGCAGGAGCGGCGCCCACTGCTTCACCAGGTTGTCGCGATCAAGGGGGCGCATCCGGCCGGTCATCAAGACGACATCGGTGATTGGCGGACCGTCTGAAGTGCGCGTCTTTTGGCGTAGCGTTTCCGCGATCGCCGCGGCCGTGGCGACCCGGTTCACCATGATCGCGACGCGTTTGAACCCATCGCCGGTGTATTTAATCGCCCGTTTTACCGCTTCCCCGGCGAGGGGATCCTCATGGTCTTTTTTCGAGTTGGCCTGAACGAGTTCAGCGGGTTTCGCCGCTGTGATGCGTGCTTTCAGGAGGTAGTGATCGAGAGCCTCCTCCTTTCGATTCGGTCCTGGAAAGACGTCCTGGACGTCGTCAGGCAACGTAGCCGATAGGATGCAGAAGCTCAGCGGCGCAGCGACGGGATCGCCCTCCATCCAGTCCGCGCTCGCGTACCGTTGGATGGCGCGTGCGGTCTGCATAAACGGGACGGCGCAATGGGCTTCGTCGAGCAGGATGAGAGAATCGCAACCGGTCAAGGCGGCCTCAATCGGGGCGGATAGGGCGCTTGAGCCGTAGCCCCGGAACAACAGGCGAGACCCAAGCTGGTCAACGGTACTGGTCACCACGGCAGGCTGGGCGGGACTCAGCCGCCAAGCCTCGTCCTTTAACGCGCCGCCCCGAAGACGCGAGACCACCAAGGGGGTGGCGCCGCCGCCTAACGCGCGCAACCGATCCGCCACACGCTTTGCGATGCCGTGTTGCGCGTTTTCCAAAGCGCCGGCTAGCTTTTCGGCGCGCCGATAGGCCTCATCCACCACGATACGCCGGTCCACCACGAAGAAAAGCCGCCGGCGGGCGGGATGGCCGGCAGGCAAACAGCCGTCACGCTCAGCCAAAGCCAGCAAGAAAATCGCCGCATCGATGCAGGCGGTCTTGCCGCTGGCCGTAGGCAAATCAATGCCCTCGGGCCATGCGTCTTTACTCACAACATGCTCCACCAGCATCCGTTGCCAAGGGAATGGCTCGTGGCCATGGATGGCGTGGAAAAACGCGGGGAAATCGCTTGCCTGGAACTCGTTCATGGTGCTATCCCCCCTTGCCGCACCGGCCGGCAAAAGCCATACCCCCGGTAACGGCCGGCTCCCACCGCCACAGGCCCCCGGACCGGCTCATCAAAGATGAGAATGGCGTGGGCATGGCGCCGGTCCCCGCCGTCCTTGCGTTTCAATCGGGGGAATTCGTGAGCCGCGGGAACGCCGAGATGAGGGGATACCGCCGTCAGCATCACGTGAGCGGGCTTGGGCAACCCAATGCGTTGACATCCTTGCGAAATCACTCCGGCGAGTTCCTTTTCTCTCTCGGCGCGGTCCTTGGCTTTGGGGTGTTTATCATAGGCGACTGGGGTGACGGTGGCCCATTGAGTGGCGCCCCTGGAGCCGGCGGTCCACACTTCCGCGCGGAGGTTTGTCTTGCCCTCGTCGTCCGGGGCGAGGGTCCACTTCCCCAGGGGGCCCACGCAGAGTTCTTCCACGGATCCCACGGCCGCAAGGGCGTGCATGCGTTGTTGCCGGTCTAACGCAGCGGGCAGGGCTATCCCTATTCCCATGAGATGACCGGTGGCGTGCTCGTGACCCACGAACCCAAGGGGAAGAAACGCCAGATGCGGGTGTTCGCTTGGCTTCCCGTTGGGTTGGTGGCCGCTGATAAACTCCGGCACAGGCTGAGCCGCATTCGCCACAATCGCCTTTTGAAGCGCCGCCGTGAGTTGAAGCGTGGAGACCAGGTCAAGGCGGGGATGCCGCGTCTCCACCGGGGTCAACCGCCGCACCACGAAGTGGGGATCCCACACCGTCCCTTGGACTTCTGGGTCTAATGCCATGCGGGGACGGCGGTAGCCGCGCCACGTTCCGATCGCGGGGCGATTGTGCGGAAAATCGGCTTTCAGCCGAGCAAATAGTCCTTGGGTTGGCACGCGCATGCGTGTGTCCGTCTCCCATTCGTCCGGCTCCCAACGGAGCGCCAAAACATCTTCGGGCGCATCATCCGCCATCCACGCTTGCACGAGCGAGGAACTGTGTCCGACACGCGTCACCTTAGCGCAAAGGCGCTCCAAGGCCGGCCGGTGGCCGTTGCAATCAACATTCGGCCAGATCAGATACACCGTATCCTCATGCGGCCGCACGCGAGGAAAGGTGCGGGGCTGTTTGCTGCGGGTCAGTCCAACGGTCGATTGAAGCATTCCCGAGCCCGTGGCCTTGTCGTTGACGGGAACATAAGTGGTAACCGTGCTCCGCTCGTCTGCTTCCGAAGCCAAGACCGCTGGATCGGCTTGCCTCTCCAACCATTGGAGCGCCTCGGCTTCTTCGTTGTCCTCACCGGTTTCAAAATGGGCCGCGGCCAGCGCCATAAACACCCGGGCGGGATGGGGCGGCCATTCGGCTTGGTCCCGGCGCGCCGGAAACGTCGCCACGGCGTAGCCCGTTAAGTATCGGATGCCAATAGCGAGGCTTGCCATCAAGCTTCCTCCCCGCCTTCCTGTTTTGCGAGTTCTTGGCTCCGGCGGATCAATTTGACGAGTTCATCGGATGGACGCAACGTAAGGGGCTCGGATCGCCAAACAATCCCCGCGTCCTTGGCTGTCTGCACTGCTTGCTGAAGGAGAGTAGCCGCCATTTCTCCGGTCACCTCGAATTGGACATTGTTTCCGGTAGAGCCGTCTAGCAACTCCCAGATCGGGGGGCGCCCACCGTAAAGGAGACAGCCAGAGCGCAAGTCGTATCCCGACTCGGACGCCAGGGCCGCGCCGGTTAGGGCAAGCGCCGAAAGCACCAACCGCGCCGCCTCATCCCGCGCTTTCTGCTGCTCACTGGGCCGCCACTTTTCGTCCAGGGGCGGAAACCGCAGCCAACGCAGACCGGCTAGCGTCAGGACGAGCGTCTGCTCCGCCTCGCGAAACGTAACGCCGCTGTGAGAAGGTCCGAATAGAATCGGGCCGTGGTTCACCTCTGAAGGGCGTTTTAGATTCTTGGCTTTTTCGGAGGCGTTCTTCCAGACGTTGTCACCTTCTACAACCACGCTTGCATTCCTTGTGATACCCAGAGGGTCGCGGCGCAAACCCTGCCTTGTTTCATTGGCGACGGCGTCAATTGCCACAATCTCCGACGTGATGCACCGCTGGAATTTTGCTCCCAAGCCGCCCGGTTTTTCCGGAGCGCCCCAGATCCCAAAGATCAGAGCCGTCGGGCAGAGTTCGTAAATTGGGGTTGCGTTGGCGGTGCTGGCCCGGCGCCAACGCTCAGCGTGGGAGGAATCCCGGAACAATTTGCCATGGTTCTCACCATCCTTGGTCACCTCGCTGTCCCTCAAGATCGCGTCAGCGAGGCGGTGCGGCGCCGTAAGACTTGTAATACGATCATCTATGGGCTTGATGAGGCTCTTGTTCGCTTCACTGAAATCCACCTCAATCAGGGGCAACTCGATAAAGCCTTCATCGACCGCATTCTGCAACGCGGCTTCCATCCGGTTCGCCTGCGACTGGACCGAGTCCAACAAGACACATGTTACCGGCTCCTCGCGTCCGGGTAACCGGCGTTGTTCGACGGCGTATTTGTTTTCTGCATAGGTGGGCGGGAAAACCTTGGTTCCTTCCCCGCCAGCAGGTTGGAGGGTGGTGCGGCAACGGAAGGCGGCGGCGGTTCCGCTGACGGCGGCTTGCAGGGTGTCGAAAGTGAGTGGTTCAGCCATGGTTGATCCTCCTTTGGTCGATAGGCCTGCGGCGCCTTGAAGCTGCTTGCCGCCGGTTTCCTGGAATGGCGCACACCATACTATGAATACTTCAGCGTGTTCTACCATGCGCCACTGGAAACATAGACGTGTCGTTTTTGTCCAGAGAAGGTGAGCGAACCATCAGAGGCCTTGGAGGGACCGTCGCACCGTGGGTATTCATTTCGTTCGGGAGCTGGGGCGCCACCAGCCCATGCCCCATCGTAAACCAATGTAAGAAAGCGCCGGTGACGGAGGGTTTGAAAAGGATTGGTGAGGAAATGGCGAGTTATAAAGATGCGGGCGGTCTCGGATTCGGAGCTCATACGATCCGCAGCGTACGGGCATTGACTGCTAAACCAATTGAGGACTTCCAGCACCTAGCATGTTGGCAGATGGAGCCCGGGGTCATGTTTAAGGAACCGAAGACGCGCTAACAACTAAAAGATCGATTGCTTGGAATATCGCAATGTTTCTTATCCTTTTTAGCGGATCGATTAGCACCACGCTTTTCCCTGAAATGAGCAAGCAGTCCGCAAACGAGGATCCACAATCAA
>JAWOFY010000426.1:0-10490 GCA_046497285.1 Candidatus Hydrogenedentota bacterium | reverse complement strand
GGTCATCTGAAAACCTATACGCAAGACTTGCCACAGCGGGTGACTCCCGAAGACATAATCCCGGTAGCCGTAGTTAAAGCGGGCGCGCAGCATGCTGTCCTTCCCCGTGCCCATGGAGCGATGATGAAAGAACGATTTCTCGCTGTACGAGCGCGTTTCCCAGCCCCGCATGCGCGCCCTCATCACCGCTTCCCAATCAATTCCCCCTACCGGGATCGCAGTGTAACCGCCGATATCCTCGAAACACGCGCGGCGAAAGCATTGACACTGACCTGAAACGTGTCTAGGATCTGCGTGTCTATCCCGAGTGGAGTCATAATGGGGCTCAGTGTATGCCGTGCCGGTAATTCCAAGGAGCGGATTCTCTTCCATCCGCTCCAACAAAAACTCAAAATAGTCGGCCTCAAGGGTGACGTCCGCATCAAGAACGGCCACATAGGCAAACGCCACTTCCCGCACGGCGTCGAAGGCGGCGTTTATCGCCGCGGCTTTGGAGCCAAAGTTACGCTCTTCAGTGTTGGCGGAAGCGATTACCGTTATCCAAGGATGGGCCGCTGTGTACTGTGTTAAGATGGATCCTGTCGCGTCGGTGGATCCATCATCGACGACTACCCACCGCAACGGCGGCATGGTCTGGCCTACAACCGAATCCAGCGTGCAGCGGAGGTATTCGGCCTCGTTCCGGGCGGCGGTCAGAATCACATAGGGCGCGTGTGTCATTCGTAAGTCTGGTATGAATTCAGGTTTTTCGTGGATATAGACTTTGTAGGCCCTGGGCGTCCCGTGCCAGGTGAGCGATTCCGCGCGTTCAACGGACCAACCGGGGCATGAATGGCGTAGGGTAGAGGCGAACATGTATCCTAGAGAAAGACTGGGCCCGTGTCAATGCCGCCTGGCGGGGGAAGACGCCTCCGTTTGCGGGACGCGCTATCACAACGCAATGCATAAACCTACACCCAATACGCTAAGCGCCAACGCTTAACCGTTAGATTCGGATTACGCAACGCCAGCTCGTTTGCTAAAAGGAGGCGCCATGAACGTTCAGTTTGTCGATTTGGCGGCGCAGTATGAAGCAATTCGGGAAGACCTGCACCGGGAATTCGAGCAGATCATGAGCCGGGGCAGTTTCGTACTGGGACCGGCGGTTCGGGAATTCGAGGAGGCCTTCGCGGCTTATTGCGGCACGGAACATTGCGTGGGCGTGGCCTCTGGAGCGGACGCGCTCCAATTGAGCCTCACGGCCGCCGGCGTGGGGCCCGGCGACGAAGTTATCACGGCGGCGAACACGTTCATCGCCACGGTGAACGCCATTCACCACGCGGGGGCCATTCCCGTATTGGTGGATGTGACCGCGGCGGACTTCAACCTGGACCCGGCCCTGCTCGAACAGGCCATCACCGAACGCACCAAGGCGATTGTGCCCGTGCATCTTTACGGCCAGCCCGCCGAGATGGATCCCATCATGGAGATCGCCGCCCGCCATAACTTGCTGGTTATCGAGGACGCCTGCCAAGCCCACGGCGCCACCTACCGCGGCCGGCGCGTGGGCGGCTTGGGACACGCGGGGTGTTTCAGCTTCTACCCCGCCAAGAACCTGGGCTCCTTTGGCGAAGGCGGGGCAGTGACCACGAATGACGCCGCTCTGGCCGATGAACTCCGCATGCTGCGTCACGTGGGCCAGTCCGAGAAGTACATCCATCCCGTGGCCGGATTCAACAGCCGGCTCCAAACGCTGCAGGCCGCCGTGCTAAAGCTGAAGTTGCGCCATCTCGACGAATGGAACGCCTTGCGGCAGGGCTTCGCCGAACGCTACCGCGAGCTTTTGGCGAATGCGCCCGAGGTGGTATTGCCCGAGGTGAAGCCCCATGTGGAGCACGTCTGGCATCTCTTCGTGATGCAACATTTAAAGCGGGACGCCCTGCTCACCGCGCTACACGAGCAAGGGATTGGCGTGGGCATTCATTATCCCATCCCCATCGCTCAACAGGAGGCGTTCCGGGGCGTTCAGACCGTGCCCGCCGAGACGCCCGTCACTGATGTGGCCGCGGGCCGCATCCTCAGTCTCCCGATGCATCCGCATCTAACCGGGGAACAAGTCGCGCATGTGGCCGAAGCCGTCCATGCGTTCGCCCAATCGAATGCCTCATGACAGTCAACGCCAGCAGCACATCCCAAGAACAACATGCGGCCTCCGCCAGCGCCTTAACCCAGGGGGGATGGGAGCGTTTTGATCCCTCGACGTGGGCCGTCGGTTGGGGCCGCGCGCGCAAACGCAATGTCCTCATCACCCTCCAAGTACTGCTAGCGGCGGCGGTCAGCGGGGGAGCCGTGCTCATGGCATATCTCATGGACCAAGGGTGGCCCGCGTCCATGGGCGAGATCGACCGCTCGTTTGGCAATCTTCCCTCGCTGCTATGGCGGACGCTGCGCTCCCCCGAGTTCGCCCCTTATCTGCCCTTGGTTCTCGTATCGCCCGTCATTCATCTCCTGCTTTTTCAATGGCTCGGCCTGTTCCACCCCAACTTGGGGGACACGCGTCCGTTCGCCTGCACTTCCACGGTGCTCAAGGGCGCTTTCCTTGGGACGGCGGTGCTGCTTCTCTTGTCGTACGCTTACGGGGGCGGGGCCACGGGCGAAGCGCTGACGTTCTCACCGCTCTTCTTCATCTACTTCGTCAGTCTCGTGTTTCTCGGCGTACTGCTGTCTCATAGCGCCACCTTAATCGCTCTGCTCGGTCTCCACGCGCTGGGTATTGGCCGCACCCGCACGGCCATCGTTGATGGAGGCGTCCAGCCCTCCGGTCTGGTGGAGGCCCTGAATTCGCCCAGTTCGGAGTATGAGTTCGTGGGCCACGTGGCCGCCCGAGAGGGCCACGTGGCCGCCCGCGATGATGCCGGGAAGGACGGCGGCGCGTGGCTCGGCGTGCTGGAGGAGCTCCCCGCATTAATCAACCGGCATAACCTCGACGAAATCATCCTGGCGTGTGATCCGGGCTTGCTCACCAGCAAGCAACGCCTGGACCTGGCCCAAACGTGTTGGCGGATGTCGGCGGATCTGAAGATGGTGACGCCGTTCCACCCCTTCTTCCGGACCAGCGCCCAGCCAGAAGTGGTGGGCTCTTTCCCGTTGCTCCACGTGCAAAACCTGGGGCTTTACGCCACCAAGGCCCAGCTCATAAAACGAGCGTTAGACCTTGCGATATCCGCATCCGCGCTCACGGTCCTCTCGCCCGTTATGATCGGGGTGGCGCTCGCGATCAAGCTCGACTCAAAGGGCCCCGTCTTCTTCATCCAAGAACGCGTCGGCCTCAATGGACGCACCTTCCGCATGTTCAAGTTTCGGTCCATGCGCACGGACGCGACCGAGGACCTTCACAAGGAATACCTTCAGCAGCTCATCCAAGCCGATGGCGCCCTGCCGGATGGCGAGGAGGGCGAAGGGCTGTACAAGATTCAGCGGGATCCGCGCGTCACACGCGTGGGCCGCCTGATTCGCCCGACCAGCCTCGATGAACTGCCCCAATTGTTTAACGTGTTGCGGGGAGAGATGAGCCTGGTCGGACCGCGTCCGCCCATCCAATACGAGGTCGACGAATACCAACAGTGGCACCAGCGGCGCCTTCATATTCGCCCCGGCCTCACCGGTTTGTGGCAAGTCAGCGGCCGCAACCGCCTCTCGTTTGATCAGATGGTGCAATTGGACATCGCCTACATCGAGCAATGGTCGCTCTGGCTCGACCTGCGCATACTATTCACAACAATCCCCGTGGTGCTACGCATTGACCAGACCTCGTGACCACGCCGTGGTTTGACGCCGCGTCTGTTGCAAGGAATCGCGCCGCTTATGCACAGAAGTTTATCCCGATACATTGTGTACAACGCCATCCTCTGGGCGCTCATCCTGGTCGCAGGCATGGCTGGGCTGTATCTCCTGCGCGGCTACGGGCGGGCGCTTAACGCCCGTCTCACGGCGGCCCAACTGGTGGAAGAGGCGGACCAACAGCACCAACGGAACAGCGTGTTTGAGAGCGAGCACACCCTGATTCGAGCGCTGAACACCCATCCCCCCATCGCCAGCGACGTGGTCACGCAATTTCGGACACGGTTGATGGGGATGCCGGGCGTGATGCAGGCGCTGGAGGAACGCGCAGGGCCAGAGACGCTGACCCCGTATGCCAAGGGCGTTTACGCCATGCTCCGGGGAGATCGCGAAACGGCTCGGGCATGCCTGCGGGAAGCTTTGGAAACGCGCGGTACACCCAACGAAGCCCGCCTATACCTTGCCCGCCTGCTTTTGGAAGACGGCTGCCTAGCCGAGGCGCGGGCGCTTTTTGACGCATACTGGGCGGATTCGGCGGAGGAGCGCCACTCGCTCGCCTCGGAACTGACGGATCCCACCCGATTTACTCCAGACTCCCTTGCCCATGCGTTGCGGCGGCTGATGTACGCGGGGTTGTGGCAGGAGGCCTTCGAGACGCTCGAGGAGCCCGCCTGGCATGAAAACGCCGACTCCGCCGAGCGCGCGTTCTTCCAAGGCCTGGAAGCGGAGGCCAATGGGGACGCAAGCAAAGCCCGAAAGCTATACGAAACCGCGCGTGAGCACAACCCTAGGCATCGCTGGGCCGGCCTACGCCACTCCTATCTCGACGGTGGCTCGGAACGCGGTGGAGGCTAAGATCGGCGGACTAAGCTTGGGCCGCGGCGTGATCCACAAACCATTCGGCGTTGCGCAGTTGGCCCGCCGGTAATTCTCCGTGGCGGACGCGTTCGAAAGCTTCCGCTTTATCCGCGCCGCTCACCAAGAACCACCGGTTTTTCGCCGCCTCCAGCAGGGGGTAGGTAACGGTAACGCGTTGAGCGCCGGTTGCGGGGACTTCGGTGAGCACCACGAACTCCTCGCGTTCGTGGAGGGCCGGGGCGCCGGGGAAAAGCGAGGCTGTGTGTCCGTCGGCTCCCATACCCAGCAGCACGAGATCGAGAACCGGGGCGCCAAGCGGGGTGCAAGGAACCTTCTCAAGCAGCAAGGCCTGATACTCCTGGGCGCCATCGTGGCCCCGCTCAGCCTCCATCCGATGCGCCTCGATTTCGGGCACGGCGTCAAGCAGAGTCTCCTTGAGCATGCGCCAATTGGAATCGGCATGGTCCCGGGGAACGCAGCGTTCATCGACCTGCCACAGCGTGATTCCCTCCCAAGGCACTTGCTCGCGGAACGTCGTGGCCAGCAGGGTGAACAAGGCCTTCGGCGTTGAACCGCCGGACACGGCCACATGAGCGGGCCCCTCTAACGCGGCGCTCCAGGCGACAAAACGCTGGGCCACGGCCTGCGCAGGGTCATCGGCGACATGGACTATGGGGATCGCCATTCGTCTTCCTCCTCCGGAGTACGCCACTGGCCTTGACAACAATCAAAGAGACGATCGGCGGAGGCGGGTCCCCAAGTTCCCGAGCGATACAGTTCGGGCGGCGGCTGACCTTGCCACGCCTCGCGGATGGCGTTCACGATTTGCCAGGCAACCTCGATTTCATCGGCTCGCGTGAATAAGGTCGAGTCGCCCCGAAGCGCGTCAAGCAACAGCCGTTCGTAGGCGTCGGGGAGGTCCTCCCGGAAAGCGCGGCCATAGCGGAAATCCATGTTTACCGGCCGGATTTGAAAGTCCATGCCGGGCGGTTTCGCGTTGAAGGAGAGGGAAATGGCCTCGTTGGGCTGAATCCGGAACACCAGCTCGTTGGCCTCGGGCACATCTACGCCCAGTTTCTTGAAATACTGGAGCGGCGGTTTCCGGAACCGAATGGCGATCTCCGTAAGCCGTTTTTTGAGCCGCTTTCCGGAGCGAATGAAGAAAGGCACGCCCGCCCAGCGCCAATTGTCCAGGCTCAAGCGCAGCGCGATGAAGGTTTCGGTTTCGGAGTTGGGATCCACCTCTTCCTCGGACAAGTACCCGGGCTGGCCAAAGCCTTCGGCGTATTGCCCCCGCACGAGCCAGTCCGATGGGTCCTTCGTGTTAGGCAAATGAACCGAACGAAGGGCCTTCAGTTTCTCATCCCGGATATCCTTGGGGCCAAACTCCACGGGCGGCTCCATCGCCGCCAAGCACAACAGTTGCAGCGCATGGTTTTGTACGACGTCATGCAGCGCCCCGGTGGCGTCGTAGAATTCGCCCCGTCCTTCGACCCCCAACGTTTCGGCCACCGTAATCTGTATGTGATCCACATATTTCTGATTGAACAGCGGCTCGAAGATGGCGTTGCCGAAACGGAAGGCGAAGATATTCTGAACAGTTTCCTTGCCCAGATAATGGTCGATGCGATAAATCTGGTCCTCGGTCAAGACCCTGTTTATGCCTTTGTTTAATTCACGGGCGGACTCCAGGTCGTGGCCGAACGGCTTTTCGATCACGACGCGGCTCCAATAGGGGTCCTCCGGCCCGCTCACAAGCCCTGCGTCCCCCAGCCGCTCCACCAGCGGCGCGAAGAATTCGGGGCCGGTCGCAAGATAAAACAAACGGTTGTGGGGCGCCTCGCGCTCGTCCTCAATTTCCGTAAGCCGTTGCGCGAGAGTCGTGAAGTCCGGGTTCTCGGCGAAGTTCAGCCGATGATAGAACAGATTCGAGATAAATGGATCACATTCGTCGTCCCCACCGTGGCCAGTGCGGCTGTGCTTCTTGAGTTGTTCGCACATGTCCGTGCGATAGTCGCTATCGCTCTTATCCCTGCGACCAACACCGACCACATTAACTTCGGGGGGCAGGTATCCGGCCTCCCATAAGTTATACACGGCGGGGATAAGCTTACGGCCAGCCAAATCGCCCGTCGCCCCGAATATTACGATCGTGCCCATTTTGTTGAACGGAATGTGATCGGTCGTGGCCCCCCCTGGAAAGTCTTTGCGAAAGGCCGCTGTGGGTTGTTCAAACATAGATACACACCTTTTCTGCCACGGGTCACGATTCGTTTTTCGATTAAGAGTTTTTATGATAACACGTGAAGAGCGGCAAAACATTCCACCGGCATAGTGGCCCCCAACGCGGAATCTGAGACCCTAATCGCCATGAAAGGACGCTGTTCCAGGGAAGTACATCCCCCTTGCTCCCCCTTCGAAGGGAGAATTTTACTCGGCGCAGCGGCCACATCGGGTGAATCGTTTTCACCCAATAGGTGAGCAGGCCAATTTCCCCCTTGAAAGGGGTGGCCCGCAGGGCCGGGAGATGTAAACACCCTGCAAACCAACCTACCCGGCGGGGTGAGAGGAGCAAGGGTCACTACCGCGCTGCATGTAGAACGAGCGCGCCGCCCCTCGTTACTCGGAGGCGTCCGGCTCTTCTCCTTTTTCAAATGCGGGCAACTCAGCGAACAGCGTTCCCCATGACACATAGGCGTTGCTCTGCCCTTCGGGCCGCTCGTTCTCAACAACTTCGGCCGTATAGGGCATGTCAAGCCCCGCCCGGTTGTGATAATGATTGTACACTCGCTCGTAGATGGGGGAAAAATTGCCCCGGCCCTGATCCGATATTTCGGGGTAGTGATACCGCTGCTCGATGCTTGTGAACGGTTCGTAAGGCACGTCATGGCCAAGATTATATTGGGCGGTGTATTCATATCCTTTGGCCAAGCGGTTATCGAAGGCGCCATAGAGGTCAAGTCCCTGCTTCCAACCGATCTCCGCTGCACAGCCTAGATAACCAAGCCCCATCTGCGTATGCGCCTGATCGCGCCCGCTCTCTTGAACAATGCCCTGTTCGTTGATGTAGTTGGTGATGGCGCCGTTGCCCCGCCCATACATGAAGTAATCCACGCCACGATTGAACATGCCGGGGTCGTCCAAGAATACGCCCATGGCCATCATCGTTTGCATCATCGCCGCGTCCCAGTTGCCATTGGCGGTCGGGTAGAAGTCCTCAATCACGGGGTAAAACACCCCGCGCAACATCCCCTCGAAACGCTCTTGGTCCTCTTGCGCCCAGCCCTCATAGGTGTGCCGCATCAGCTCCGCCGCGTTCGCGTAATTGATGCCAGCCATACCCACCAGCAGCCGCGCATCGTGCTCGGTAATGGTCTCCAAGACCGGCGGCCAGGCGTTGAGCACCTCGACGCTCTTTTCCGCATGCGCCTCATCCTCCGTGATGTACCACCGCAGGGCATGGGCATAAGCGGCCTGGCCATCCTGCATCAGTTCCGTCGCGCCAATATCCGGATTGTTATACGCTCCCCGGGCCACCTCCTGATAGGGGTCCGGCTCCCAGTCCAATTGCGCCACGTCATGCGCGCGCATCGTCTCCCACGCCGATTGCCAAGGTTCCTCGCCCGCTTGAACCTTTTCTCTGACGAACTCGAGTTCTCCCGCGTTCTGCAGTATGCCGGGATGCACGAACTGATGATCGTCCGGCACGCGCACACGCCCTTCCTGCGCCACCGCGTCCGGCCCCATGCACAACAGCAGCGCAGCTACCGCCATCATGATCAAGCAACCCTGCCACACGCGCCAAGGGAGTCGATCCGTATCTCTGGTCGAATCCACAATTATTCTCCTGGGATATGCTTTGCCCGCTGCCTCAAACCGTCTTCACTATACGAATATCCAGCCAGGTTGGTTGCCGGTTCTCTTTCCCCTAACCCAAGTGGTTCTCCGCAAACACGCCCCCTGTTTCTTAAACAGCACCAGCCCTATCAACCACCAACCACCTTCCAAATACAAACTTGACCTTTCGGTACGTTCAAGGTAATGCCCTGGCGCAATTCTGAAACCGTCGCTTCACGTCTTTCTTCGGCGCCTAAAACCGGCTCTAAAGCCAATCGTTCGCCAACTTCCTCCAGGACGCCAGCTCTGAGAACAACCTCTTCCGAAACGCCTTCCTTGCCTTCTCTAACCTCTTCCAGATGCGCCCTATTATATACTACGACCAATTGATTCTCCGGGTAATAATACACATACGCTCCGGGGGTTGGAACATCGAGTTCTTCGAGCCATTGTTCCTTGCCCGCAACCCCGTAAATCATTCGTTTTACGAGTTCCTCAAACGCGAAGACCTCTATACCCTGACCATCGTGTATAATACCATTGATATAACCCGCTTTGCCCGCCCCATACTCGTTCATAGTAACCAGCGCCTCACCCTCGGATAAAACCCTATTGTCGTCCTTGGGCTCCATAAGACTATTCAAGCGAGACACCCGGCCCAAATTCGCGGGAAGATCCTTAAATAGCGGGAATTCAACGTCCACCTCCAACACGGAAGTGGCATGGTTGGCCGGGCTCTGACTACGACGCCAAGCTTCATCGGATCCCTGCGCGGGATACTGGCGTTTTTCTGCTTCCTCTGAAGCGGGGCCTACATAGTCCAGTCCCAACACGTCATCGACCATCAACTCTCCATCATGAATCGCGGGACCGTCAATGCCGATAAACCCGCCCCCTTGCTCAACAAAACTGCGAACATGGTCCGCTACGGTGTCTGTCCAATAAAAGCCGCCGCTCCACGAGCTTGCTGGTTCTCCAACATTTAAAAGAACGTCGGCATCTTCTGGCACACCATTGTTTTCTATATCGCGTAACGCACAAAAATGAACGTTAATTGGCAAATCCGTCAGCCCCTCCAGCGCACGCTGGGAGACATACACGGTCCAGTATTTCGGCCAGGAACGCAGATGCCCCCACGCATTCACTACATAAATATTCAGCGGTTGGGTATATACATCCCGTCCATGCAATAAATGATGATAGCTCTCAAAATCATCCAATATACCGGAGAGCCTCTCCTTAATTTCAGGAGACTCCTCATAATCCTGCACCAGGGACTTTACATCTCCTCCGAATGTTATTCCATCGGGAACATCAAACAAAATGCCCCTGAGCCCACGGCTCCACGCCGTAACGATACGTTGCCTTGCTTGTGTGGCGCCCATCCACATGCCGAGGCGCACTACCCGCTTCACATCCCCTTCAAAATCCATAAACCGGCGAACATCGCCCGCCCAATTCATGGGCGTTGCCGCCTCATCAAACCCGGCTTTGTCCAACATACCACGATGAGGTTCTATGCCTACCCAACCATCATCAATAAACATTCTTGTTTTTCTGTCGTTTCCGCCAGCGTGAATCTTCTGGTTATACTCCTGGGCAAATCCCAAATTAGACTGCTGGACCACCTCCATCCAATGAAAGTAATCTTCGGCGGGGACATCATTTGCGGTCTTTATGAGACCTTCATCAACTAAAAACGACGGATCAAAAGGCTCTCCTGTAGCCTCTTCCATCGCTTCTATATTATCAGGATGGATACCTGCATTATAGCCGTACCAGTCAAGAATGCGCGAAGGTCCGTCAGAATGAACTTGATGATAGAAATAAATTAAATGGGTAGGACGGAAAATATCAACTTCTATGTCAAGCCAGTTCTCATACCGATCCCATATATGTTCCCGTGCTTCCGGTACCATAAAGTCCACCCAGGTACTCCAGTGGCCCTGGTTACCGTAGGAATCCGTTACGACAAA
>JAWOFY010000374.1:0-7040 GCA_046497285.1 Candidatus Hydrogenedentota bacterium | reverse complement strand
GCCAAGGCCGTATCGTGCGCGCCGATCGCGCGGAAGGCGTGCGCTATCGCGACGCCACCTTCATGCCAGACGGCGAAACGCTGCTGGGACTGTCCGACAAGACGGGCGAGCTGGAGTTCTACACCATGTCGGCGCGCGGACTCGATAAGCCGGAAGCAATCACGGAGGACGGAGACGCGTTGCGGAGCCGCGGCGTTCCCTCCCCCGATGGCTCGCACATAGCCTACAGCGATCATCGCCAGGACCTCTGGGTAATGAACATCGAAACGGGCGAAAAGACGAAGATCTCCACCAATCGCCAAGGTGTGGGGGATATTTCTTGGTCCCCCTGCGGCGGATGGGTCGCCTTTAGGCAAACCGCCTCGAACACCTATCGCCAGATTTGGCTGTATAGCATGGCCGAGGACAAAAGCCGGCCGGTCACAAGCGATCGCGTCAATAGCGTAACGCCGGCCTGGGACCCCGACGGCGAGTGGCTGTATTTTCTTAGCGACCGTGACCTCCGCTCGCTCGTCAGCAGTCCGTGGGGACCGCGGCAACCCGAGCCATTTTTTGACGAACCCATGCGGATTTATCAAATCGCGTTGCGTAGCGGCTTGCGCTCACCGTTCCAGCCTGATGATGAACTGATGGATATGGAAGACGAGGAAGAAGAAGAGGAAGACAACGGCGAGGACGAGGATACAGAAAACGACGAGAAGGACATGGACGATTGCGGCGAAGATAGCAATGGCTGCGAGGAAGCGCCCGAAAAGGACAAGGAAGACACAGAGACCGAGTCCGCGGAAGAAGACGACGAGGAAGAGGGTAACGACTACACCGAAATCGAGTTCGAGGGCATGGAGCGGCGAGTCCATCGCGTCCCTGTTTCTTCCGGAAACTACGGTAGTCTCAGCGTAAACGACCAAGCATTGTTCTTCACTACGCGGGATACGGGCCACGGGGCCAACACCCATTTGGCGGCGGTGCGAATCACCAATGACGACCCGAGCGTGGATCGCTTGCTGAGCAACATCCGCCAGTACCACATGGCGCAAGAGGGCGATCACCTCTTCGTTCGGGGCAGCAGTCTTTGGATCATCCCCGCCACGGGATCAGGACCGGGCAATCTCGGCGACCACAAGATTGACCTATCGAGTCTGGCCTTTTCCTTTGATATTCGAGAGGAATGGCGGCAAATTTACATCGATGCGTGGCGGAATCAGCGGGAGATCTTTTACGATCCCGACATGCACGGCTTGGACTGGGAAGCCAAGCGGGAGAAGTATCTGCCTCTGGTTGACCGCGTTACAACCCGCAACGAACTGAACCAGGTCATCAATATGCTCATGGCCGAGCTTTCCGCCTTACACATCCGGGCCTTCGGAGGCGACACCCCGGAGGGGGATACGCAGGTTTCCGTGGCCACCTTAGGCGCCCGCTTGAAGCGCGATGAAGAGGCCGGCGGCTATCGTATCGCGCGGATATATCAGACCGATCCTAACTATCCGGAATGGTTCAGCCCGCTTCATGAACCGGGCCTGGATATCGAGGAAGGCGAGATAATCACGGCCATCAACGGCGTGTCCACGTTAAGCGTGCGTCATCCGAATCAACTGCTGCGCAACCAGGCAGGCCAGCAAGTCCTGTTGGAACTACGCAACGCCGAAGACGAGGGCGAAACCCGTCAGCGTATCGTGAAACCCACATCCAGCGAACAGCAGCTCCGTTACCGCGACTGGAAATACAGCCGCCGCACCGCCGTGGAAGAAGCTTCCGATAACCGTCTGGGCTACGTCCACCTCAGCGCCATGGGCGGCGCCAACCTCTCGGAGTGGTACAGGCAGTTCTATCCCGTGTTCGATCGCGAGGGGCTCATCATCGATATGCGCGGCAACCGGGGCGGCAACATCGACAGCATCATCCTTGGCAAGCTGCTGCGGGAGGCGTGGTCCTATCATATCCAACGCCACGGGGAGCCTTCATGGAACATGCAATATGCATTCCGGGGACACATCGCCGTATTGGTGGACGAAACCACCTCCTCCAACGGCGAAGGGTTCACTGAAGGTTTCAAGCGGCTGGACCTGGGCAAGGTCATCGGCAAACGCACGTGGGGCGGCTACATCTGGATCAACGCTGGGCGAACCCGGCTCGCCGATGGAGGCAACGCCCTGGCGCCCCATATGGGGGTCTACTCCGAGGACGGGGAATGGCTCATCGAACGCCATGGCGTTGAACCCGATATCGTCGTGGATAATCCCCCGCACGCCACGTTCAAGGGAGAAGACGCGCAATTGGACACGGCCATTGAACATCTCCTCAACAAACTGGAGGAGGAGCCGGTGGAAGTTCCCGACCCCCCGCCGTACCCCGACATCGAGGACCTCAGATTCTAAGCAATTCATCCAAATCCCATCAGGGGGACCCCGGTCCCCCTGATGGGATTTTCCAACAAATGCCCCTTCGTGGGTTAATCAAACACGGCTCCCCTGTGCTCAAGAAACGTGTAACCGCGAATGGACGCGAATCAGCGCGAATAGATCTACTACACGAGGGCATTCCCCAAAAAACGCCCCTCACCGAGCCGTCATCCCCGCGCAAGCGGGGATCCACGGAACGGCGCGGCCATGTCCGGGTACTGGATCCCCCCTGGCCGGGAAAGACGGTTGCCGAATCCGAATACTTTTTCGCGTGTATTCGCGCCCATTCGCGGTTAATTGCGGTTAATCGCCGATCATGTCCGTAAACGTCTCCCGGACCTTCTCGATCTTGGGCAAGGTGTTGGAGCGGATATAGGGATTGGCGGAGTTTTGGCGCGCGAAGTTCTGATGATAGTCTTCGGCCTTGTGGAACGCGTTCAAGGGTTCGAGCGTGGTGACAATAGAGGCGCTAAACTTGCCGCTCTCCTCCAACTCCTCGATCAGGGCCTCGGCCGCGGCCTTCTGCTCTTCATTGGCGTAGAAAACCGCGCTCCGGTACTGAGGTCCGACGTCGGGACCCTGCCGATTGAGTTGGGTGGGGTCGTGGGTGGCGAAGTGCACGCGCAATAGGTCTTCGTAGGATACACGGCTGGGATCATACAGAACGCGCACCACCTCGGCATGATCGGTCTGGCCCGTCTTAACCGCCTCGTAGTTGGCGGTTTGCGCCGCGCCGCCCGCATAACCGGAATCCACGGAGATGACCCCATCCAGTTGCTGAAATACGGCTTCCACGCACCAGAAACATCCCCCGGCCAGCACAGCCTCAGCAGACGGGGATGACGCCGATTCCGCATGCGAGGCCAGCTCGCTTCGGGGGACAAAACGCAGGGCCGCGGAATTCATGCAATAGCGCAAGCCGGTTGGTTCCGGCCCGTCACTGAACACATGGCCGAGGTGTCCATCACACCGAGTGCAGCGGACCTCCGTCCGTGTCATAAACAGACTCCGATCCTCTTTTTCGCGCACATTTTCCGGAGCGATGGTTTCGTAGTAACTCGGCCAGCCCGTCCCAGAATCAAACTTGGCGCTCGAATCAAACAGTGGCAAGCCGCACCCCGCGCACACGTACACGCCATCGCGCTCTTGTTTGAGCAGCGCCCCGGTCCCCGCTCGCTCCGTGCCGGCTTCCCGTAAGACGCTGAACTGCTCTGGGGTAAGCTCGTTTCTCCATTGCTCTTCGGACTTCCCCACGAACGGGGTCTCGACAGGCCCCGTCAGTTCTCCTTGTTCATCGAAAACCCGAACGCGCACCGTATCCACCGCTTCCTCATGGTCGCTATTCATATTTGTCCCTGCCTCAGTTGATTGGGATACAAGGCCACATCCTGTCCCGGCGACTATCAGCAGCGCCGCGGTTAGGCCCGTCCACCCTAGCCAGCCAAACAAACTCATTTTCATGGTTTCTACCTCGCGAATTCAAAGCGGCGTCCACTTGCTCCACATGAGCAGAAATTCACCACTTGGTCCACAAAGAGAAACCCCGTTACCGCGCCCGTTTATTTCAGGACCCTTCGCCGTTACGCGCCCTTGCGAAGGCGCGTCTCTATCTCTCCGCACAGATCCCGGAACAAACGCGCAAAGGGAAGCGAATACTTAGCGGTAAAACTTGGCGGATGCGTGTCCGGCTCCGTCGCCTCAGCAATTCTCGCGGCATTTGGGATGATGGTCTTGAATGGCCTGGGTAGTTCGTCAAACGGAGCGGGCGGGTTCCTTACCCGCCTCTTCCACGCAATACCGGTGCATCCTGGCCTGTTGGCGGTACAAAGACCAGAGGGTGCCGAGGGGCCGGATCCGGGTGACATTACCGCGCCGGAGCCGCTCAAGAAGCCACGCCGAGCCCCGGATCGACAGCCGATCCGGGATGCAGGGCACAATAAACGCGTCTCCAATCGCGAGCACCTGACGCACCTGCAAAGCCAAGCTAGGCGGACAATCCACGATCACATAATCGTACGCAGTCCGAAGGAAACGCTGAAGCGTCGCGCGTTTCCGGCGCAGTTCCTTATGGTATTCTTCAATCGTATTGTAGCCCCGGCGCGCCCGCGCCATGTTCGTCTGGAAATCGTCGATCCGGATGGAACAGGGAATGATATGGAGATTGGCGTAGCCTTCGCCAATGTTGGACGCATTCTCGATTATAAAGGGGGGAATGCGCTCTTCCCCAAACTCATCGTCCAACATGGCCGCGAGCAAGTCATGGAACGTCTGCTTGCGCCGTTCGCTTCGAAGTACACCGTCTTCACCGAGAAGCAGTTCGCTGGCCAAGCATTGGTGATCCACGTCAATCACCAGCACCTTATGTCCTATGTCCGCCAAACATTCCGAGATGGCCACCGCGTTAGTGGTTTTCGCCACCCCTCCTTTCAAATTGAGCATCAACAAGATCGCCAATTATCAACTCCCCTGAGCGACTTGCAGAAGTGAAGAAGAGTTCTGCTTTGTCACCACAAATCGGTTACAATATCGAGTATTTCACGCACTATACAGCGGTTCTTAGCAAGATTCATCCTTGACCAAGGGACTTCTGCAAGTCGCTGCCCTCCTTCACCCTTTCTCGTTTTTTCCAAACCCGTTCTTGCGCACCCGTTAACCCGTCCTCTTCGGCCTACGCGGCGCCCCGGCCCTCGATAACCGCGCGGAATGTCTTCATGAGAATGCGAATATCCTGGGCCAGCGACCACGAATCAATATAGGCGAGGTCGAGTTCCACCCATTCGTCAAAGGTTACGTCGCTGCGTCCGCTAATCTGCCACAAGCCCGTCATACCCGGCTTGACGCTCAGGCGCCGGCGCTGGTTCCACGTGTACTCCGCGACTTCGCTCGCGAGCGGCGGCCGGGGCCCCACGAGGCTCATGTGGCCCAGCCAAACGTTGATGAGCTGGGGGAATTCGTCAATGCTGTATTTGCGCAGGAAAGCCCCGACCCGCGTGATGCGCGGATCCGTGCGCGCCTTGAACACGGGACCATCGGCTTCGTTGAGATGCGCCACTTCTGTACGCAGCTCCTCCGCATTCTGCACCATCGAACGGAACTTCAGGATGTTGAAGCGGCGCTGATTGAGCCCCACCCGTTCTTGACTGAAAAAGACTGGCCCACGGGATTCGAGTTTGATCGCGATCGCCACGGGCAAGAACATGAACGGCAACAGAACCGCAAGCAGCGCGGAAGACACCGCGAAATCAACGGCCCGCTTGAGAAAGAGCTGAAGCTGGGCTTGAGGGATGGGGGTCAGAGACACCATGGGAATGTCTTCGAGGTGGTGCACCGTGCTTGTGGCGATTCGCAAGGGAAAGAGATCCGCCATCAGCCGGACCGGCACCCCGATTCCTTCGCAAAGGTGAGCCATGCTCATGATGCGCTCGTACTGCGACCGCACCGGCAACGTGATGTGAACTTCATCCACCACTCTTTCCGTCAACAGATGTTCAAGCTCGCTGAAGCGCCCTAGGTAGGGGATGCCATAGCGATTCGTCAACGTTTCCACGCGTTCGGGCTCGTCTTCCAACACGCCGTGCACGTTATAGCCGTAATGCGTTCGCTCGGCGAATATGTTAGCCAAGTGCTCGGAGCGCTCGTTCGCGCCCACGAGAATGATGTTGCGATAGTTGAAGCCTTTCCGCCGCAGCCACCACAAAAACAGCCGCAGGATGCAGCGGAACCCCATGATGGCGGCCAGGCTCGTGAGCCCAAACAGCGTAAAGAAGAACGTGTCCGGCGGCACGCGTGTGAGGAACACGACAAGGAAACCGCTGATAATCAGCGTGATCACCACGGCCTGGAGCACCGACATAAGCAAACGCGGCAGCGTATCTTCCCGGCGCGAACTGAAGAGGCGTTGATCCGTGGCCGTCACGCACCAAACCAGTACAAACGCCACAAAATAAACGAAGTTTTCCTCACAAAGCGCTCCGTACTCTCCCTCTGGCGGAACTGCAATAAAAGCAGCCAACAGGTACGCCGCCAGTACCGATAAGCTGTCGCATGCCGCCTGAAGAAAAGTAAAGAACGCAGGAAACTGCTTTAACATAAGCTACATTTTCCATCCATGGAATCGCGAAGCCCCCACTCTGAAGAAGAGTCTATCCGCAGCCTTGGAGAACAGTCAACGGATCGTGTGCTGCAGCCGGCGGCTTTCACGTATTGTCCTCGCCAAAATCGAACCGCACGGCCCGCGTGTCTTGTTCCCGGCCGGTGAATTTTACCAAAGAATCATAGAGATCGGGGCGGCGCGTCGCCATCCACCGGGTCCCCGTGCATTTATCAAGCACTTGTGGGTCCAAATCCGCAATCACCATCTTGTCTTCCGCCTTCCAAGTTTCCGTCAGAATATCGCCGTAGGGGTCGAGGATCATGGCGTTTCCCGTGCGCACTTCATCGTCGTCCCGGCCCACGCCATTGCTGAAAATCAGGAACATGCCGTTGTCGTGCGCCCGCGAGGGCAGCCAGCGCATCAGCCATTCCCGGCCCTTGGGACCGCGGAACTCAGCTTCGATAGCTTCGGGACGAATGCCAGGGTGACACCCAGAACGAACCACATCATTCCGAATTTGATAAACCATCGAGTGACGGGAGGCA
>JAWOFY010000442.1:0-3554 GCA_046497285.1 Candidatus Hydrogenedentota bacterium | reverse complement strand
GTAAAGCCGGATACCCTGCAGCGAACCGACGAGCCCGTCAGCGATAACCTTGACGACACTTGGCTAGACCGGGTTACGCGTTACAGAGAAGCTGTAGAGAACGCCACGAACGAAGACCGGGACGGGGCGACGGCTCCCTAAGAGACCAAGCGCATAAAAGAAACCTTCACGCTAAGCTAAGGGCGGACCATGGTGGTCCGCCCTTAGCTTTTTTGTTGAACTATGGGAACAAAGATTTACGCTTCGCCCGGCGCTTCTTCGCTAGTCCCCACGAAGGCTTGGCGTAGTTGCGGCCAGTAGCCCAGAATAATCCAGAGTAAAAAGGGCAAGGTCAAGAACACCTCGCCCAAGGCAGTCGGCACTTGCGGCGCTTCGCTGATAAGGCCAGCATAGCGAAACGCGAGCGTTAGATAGGTGGTGTGTCCCACCACGAGGATGGCGGATCCGAGCAGGATCATCCCGCCGCGCCGCCGCCATGTCAGCCCGCCCGTGGCTAGCATTAGCGCCACGAATAGGGGGAGATTGGTGACGAGATGACCTATTTCGATGGGCATCTCGCGCCCGCCGGTAATGATGGCCAAGGTAGTGGCGGTTTGGAGAATGCCATCCGGTTCGACGGCATACCCGTCTACGGGAACATCGGTGAAGTTTTCAAGAAGGAACTCCCCCACCGCCCCCAAAAAAGCGCCGTAATAGGGCAAAAACAACCACCACAGGGTAAGACACACGGCCACGGCCGGAATGAACTTCAGACAGAAAACCAGAATGCCTAGCGCGCGTTTTTCTTGGGCCATGGCCGCCTCCCTTTCACCACCACTTCCATCCAAATCAACCAGAGAGCCACCACAAACAAGATGTAAAGCCCTTGCCAGACATACTCATGGTAAAAATCAAACTCCTCGCCCGCGCCGGTGTAGGAGCCAATGACTCCCAGGCACGCCAAACGCAACACGTTGACGCCGTAAAGGATGGGCAATCCGGCGAGGACGCCAACAAGACGCTTCCACCACCGGGTTGGAAACGCGAGCACCGCCGCCAGATAAATCACCATGGTGGGGATCGCCCCACAATCGGGGATGACCACAAAGATAAACGTAGCCTCGGGAAGCTGCGGGCCGCCTTCTTGGCGTTCGGCTTCCCGTTGTTCTTCAAGTTCTTGAATCTTCTCCTCGAGCGCCGCCTTATCTTCAGCGTCAGCGTCCTCCTGCTCCTCCAGAGCGGCCAAATCGTCCCGCGCCCACTGAAGGGCCCGCCAAGTGCTGGGCTCCCGCACATAGTACACTCGCGGGCCAAGCCTGTTAGCGCCTTCCGCCTCTAGCTGAGCTAGCTCCTGCTCCACACTCCTTCGTTGAGCGGCCCGCGCTTGGTTCAGCCCCTCCTCCACCTCGTACAAAAGCGCGACAATACCAGACTCGTCTCCTTCCGCGGCGGAAGCAGCATCAAGTTCATCGAGGATTTCCCGCGCCTCCGCCAGGGTTTCTTCCACGCCCGGGGCAGGCTCATGACGCAGAACGGCACTTTCAAGACGGTCAATACTATCTTCAAGATAAGCGCGATGTTGTTCCACAGTGTCCATGTCGGGCCGGGGCGAAGGCTCCAATTGTTCCCGTATGGCCTCCAACTGGCCGCGCTCCTCTCGAAACTCCAACACCCGGTGCTGCCAGATTTCCCACGGAGTGAACTCCGGTTCCTCGCCACCGTCCTCCGGAGACTCCAGCACGCCGCGCACTCCAGCGTCTCGCAAAGCCTCCCGTGTCTCGGCTCGGTCTTCAAGATGGGCCGTGGGATTTTCCAAGGCGCCTTGCTCGCCAATAATGTCCAGCACTTTGGCGGTATCCCGGCCTACTTGGTAAAGATACCAATTCATGGGATCGCTGGTTAAGGAGTAATGATGGGCGACAAGCAGGGTGACCGCAATCACAAGAAACGTGATCACAAAACCAAACGGACGCCACCGTCCTCCTCCGCCCTTCGAGGCCGATGCAGAGGTTTCGGCCGCACCCTCATTGGTGACGTTGTCCTGCTCTTCGCCGGCGCCTGTTTCGGTAGCCGAGTTGTCGTACGAGGAAGGCGCATTCCCGGACACATCCGGGGAAGGTGGGTATTCGTTCGTCATGCCCTATTCTTCAAGCCGTTTGGCGGTACCGATGTTCGGTATCGCCTTTACAAACATTCTCGCCCCCTCTCCCTCAATGAGGCCCAAAATAGAAGGAGCGCCTTTTCTGGAAGCAAGGATATCAGTTCATGGGCGGTTGCGCAACTAGGCGGGAATGCTTTACGCTTAGTAGAGGGATGTGTCTACGGATGAACATGGTAACTGCGTTTTGTTTAATAAGCGAGATTCCATGCAGCGCGCCGGCAACCACGGAGCCAGCTATGATTACCTACACGTGCGATGGGTGCGGCAAGACCCTCGACCAGCATGACCTGCGTTATGTCGTCAAGATTGATGTGAAGGCGGCCTATGATGAGATGGAAGTCTCCTTGTTGGACTTAGTGCGGGACCATCGCGCCGAGATGCTCCGCCTGATCGAGCAAATGAAGCACAAGGACGCCGAACAACTGGAAGAAGGCGTCTACAAAAACATCAAGCTCGACCTGTGCCCCACGTGTCAGCGCGCCTTCATCCGTAATCCGTTGCGGTTCCATCCCGAGCAAGGCGCCTCGGAGCCGAATGTGGACGTGGACGCCTTCCTCCGGTCTCTGGGCATAGGCAACGGACCGGAAGAAGGGGGTCAGAGCGGCGAGCGCGGCTAACGGCGGCGCGGCTCAACCCGCAAAAAGGCCCCTCTACTCATCCTCGCCGTCAGAGCCGTCTCCGCGAAAAGCGATAATGGCCCACAGAATAAGCGCCGCGACAAGCAGCGTCATGTATACATAATATGTCATCCAGCCCCTCAAACCCTTAACGTATGAGACAATTCACGTAGGAATGCATTCCAGCAGCCGTTCATAGGCAACCATTATAGGCCTGTGTCCCCGGCGCTGCCAACTCACAACAGGAACAAATGCCCAAAAAGGAGTCCTTATTAAGTGATGAAAGCATATGAAACACGACCAGCGATTCGCCTCATGGGCCGGATTCTAGCAGTGGGGCTCATTGCGGCGTTGGCCAGCGGATGCGGCATGATCGCCGACAAAGATCGCATTGTGGTCGCTGAAATGGGAGGCGAAACCATCACGCGAGGCGACCTGATGAAAGTCATCCGCGAAAAGCCCCCGGAAGAACGCCCCGTCATCCGCACCCGCGAAGATCTAGTCGAGGCGCTTCAGACTCATATCGACGATGAAATCAAACGCCGCCTCGGGCAGCGGCTCGAACGCGAGGACGTGATCAGCGTCCCCCGCGAACGCGCCGAACAAGTTTTCGCCCAAAGCAATCCAGAGCTGATGCTGGATCTCCCCAATCCCGAGGAGTGGGGTATGGACGACGCCATGCTCGCGGCCATGCGGGATGAACGCGAGTTCGGCATAGACCGGGTGCACGACCGCTTGCTGGGTGAGCAGGCCGTCATGTACCGCATCCGCCAAGCGCTCCAACAGGGGAACATCGC
>JAWOFY010000311.1:0-6889 GCA_046497285.1 Candidatus Hydrogenedentota bacterium | reverse complement strand
CCTTTATTCAGGATGTGCAGGAAATCGTCGACAATCCGCATCGAAATACGGACAGACAGGACCTATTGTACAGGATTAACACCAAGGACGAACGAAAAGACTACATGCACACCTTGGATTTCGAACGACGGCTCCGAGTAACCGAAACCCTCATTGACTTGTATCCCTACTTGGGAATTCTGGGCACGATTACCTCGATCTCGGCTGGTCTATTCGCCAGTGGATTGGATGGAGGCGCAGGCGTGACGCAAAGCCAGGCGCTGATATCCAGCTTCGCGGCCGCATTATGGACCACGTTTGTTGGCTTGGTGTTGTACATCATGTTCAGCTTCTGGCTAGCGCGGCGCGAATCCGAGTTTTCCCGGCTGACCGAGCAACGGGACGCCGTGCGCCGGCTGATATCGAAGGTCAAGACCCAACTAAGCGCGCCAAGCAGAGATAGAGAGCGTGGATATGTCCAAGAGACGGCGAAAACCCCCTCAACTGACGCCCTTACTTGACTTGTTGATCATCGTCATCTTCGCCCAGGCGCTCGCGCTAAATGATTCCGTCTTTGAACTTGCTGAAACGGTGGAGGAGCGCAATGTGCAAGTCGGGCAGCTCCGGGAAGAGCGCAACCGGCAACGCGAGGAGCGGGACGAGTACCGCGGGCGCCTCACCGAATTGGAAGACGAACTCGACGACTATAAAGATCGCGAGGAAGTGCTTATTGCTGAGCTAGAGGAGTTGAGCGAACAGTTGGATCTTCAGGAAGACGTGCGAGAGCGCCTGGAGCGGGCGGAGGATCTGGAAGAGGAAGCGCTTCACATATTGGAGGCCGTGGCGGACGCCTTTCGGGTCCCCGAAGACGTGGCTGAAGCGATGACGGCGCATCTGGATGCGAGTGAGGCGGAACAAATCGAAGCGCGTCTCGAAGAGCTCCGCCACGCCGATCCGGCCGAGGCGGTTCGGCATGTCCGTCAGATGGAAGAAGTGAAGCGGCAGGTCGATTTCTGGGAGATTCATATCACCAAATCGGACGAGATCCGGTTCGCCTCCAGCGGGATTACCTATATTGAAAACCTGTATTACACCAACCGCGAACACACATTGAATGCGTTGCGAAACGTGTTCTCGCGTTTACCCGCCCCGAAACCGCTTGTGTTAATCATCGTAACACGGGAGAATTGCACGGTAGCGGCCGAGCGGGCGGTATTGGCGGGCGTGGAAGATTTTGCCCGCGATATTCGTGGACGTCCAGATATACATGCGGCGGTGCATGTCTCCGAGTGGGGATACACTGAAAGCCCGCCCTAATCACAAAAGGAGGTGCATGGCAGTGAATAACTCTGGAGTTACCAAAGTAGGCGCATTGGTGGGAGCCTCCCTAACCCTTGCGGTGGGAGGGATCCTTGCCATGGTTCTGAATGGTTTCCCCGCCGGATGGAACGGTGGAGGCGTCGCGTTTAACGAGCATGTCGAAGGCGACACGCTTCAAATAACCGTCGCCGGAGAGGAATACCGCATTGGAGACGAGACGCTTTCATTGGAAGATGTGGAAGCGCTTGTATTGGATTCCGAGTATGATAGAGTAGATGTGATATTCGCGCCTGATGCGCGCACTCTTGCTCGCGACAGGCTTTATGAGGTTTTACGGGAACATGGGATCCGATTCGCGGCGCCGTAAACTGGTGGGAGAGCATTCGATGGAAAAGCATGCGGGTTTTAGTGACGGTACAAAGTCTCAAGCGGGCAAAGGGATGGGGAGGCGGCAATTTCTAACGCGCCTGGGAGCAGGCGGCGGCGCCTTGGCCGCGGCGGCTGGTATCCCACGGATTGTGGCGCCGCACGTCGCGGGGAATGTCCACGCCGCCTCTCCAAACGGCAAGGTCAACCTGGGCTGCATCGGAACGGGAGGAGGTGGACGGTCCGTAATGCGGCATTTCGTGGGGCTTGAGCATTGCCGGGTGACGGCGGTTTGCGATGTCAAGGAACATGACCGGGAAGAGGCCCGCCGCTTGGTGAATGAGTACTACGAAGACGAGGACTGCGCCGCGTACAACGATCACGAAGAGTTACTGGCGCGGGACGATATCGACGCCGTCTTGATAGCTTCTACCGACCATTGGCACTTGCTCCAAAGCGTGGACGCCGCCCGAGCGGGCAAGGATATCTATCTGGAAAAGCCCGTGGGGATGAGCATCGAAGAAGTGCAACTTTTGCGCGAGGCCGTCCAGAAGCATGATGTGGTTTTCCAGTTCGGCACGCAACAGCGGTCGGATGCGCGATTCCGCCAGGCGTGTGAACTCGTTCGCAACGGAGCCGCCGGGGCGCTGCACACAGTGAAGGTGAGCGTGCCGGCTGGGGCGGGAGAACGAAGCGGGCTTGAGCATATTGAGGGAGAAGAACCTCCCGATGGAATCGACTACGAGCGCTGGCTGGGTCCCGCTCCCGAACGGCCCTACCATCCCCAACGGGTCATCACGCCTTATTGGTACCACAACAGCGATCACTCCCTTGGGTTCATCGCGGGGTGGGGCATTCATCATATCGATATCGCCCAATGGGGTATGGATACGGAGTTGACCGGGCCGAAGACGGTCCGCGGAAAGGCGGTATGGGGCGAGTGGGATGCCCTTTGCGATAACCCGCTGGGATGGGACATCACGTATGAGTACGCCAACGGCGTCACGGTGAGTTTCACCGACAGCGAAACCGGCCATCGGCAAGGCGCGACCTTTGAAGGCGAAGATGGCTGGATCTGGGTGTCGCGCGGGGCCATCGAGGCCGAACCCGCCGGTTTGCTGGAAGAAGAGCTGGGGGAGGACGCAGTCCGGCTCTATGAGAGCAACCACCATGCGGGCAATTTCATTGAATGCGTGTTGGAACGGAAAGACACCGTGTCTCCCATCGATGTCTCGGCGTGTTCGGACATTGTTTGTCAGCTTGGTTGGATAGCGGTGCAGTTGAACCGCGACCTCGATGACGGCGAGTACCGGGAACTGGAGTGGGATCCCGAAGAGGAATGGTTTCCACGGGAGGACGCGCCGAACCGTCTGATGCGGCGGAGCATGCGGCCGCCGTGGAGCCTGCCTGCTGTGTAATCGGTCCCATGCGACATGATGCGCGTAACTCGAAAGGATAACACAAGCGGAAGGGAGGAAACCCCATGAAGGTAGGTTGTTTTGCGTTGATTGACCCCTTTACGGTTCTGGAGCATCAACTAGAGCGTATCGCGGGCCGCGGATTCAAGTACGCTGATGTGACGGATACCCAGGATGGGTCGAGCATCGGCAGCAAGGTTTTCCATGCCGTCGTCAGTTTGGACGCCAATCCGTACGACATCAAGCGAATGTTCGAGCGGTACGGCTTGACCATCACGAGCTATTGCGCCCACGCCAATATCCTTGATCCCGCCGCCCCCTGGCGTTACGGGACCTCGCAAGTCATCAAGGCGGTTCGCGCGGCGGCCACCATGGGGGTGGAGCACGTAATCACCACCGAGGGCGACCCGGAAACGCCGTTTGGACAAGGACTTACCGAAACGGAAGTCCTTTTTTCGTTTCGGGAGAAGCTCTACGAGCCGTTGCGGGTGGCCGCCGATCACGGGGTCACCATCTTACTCGAGCCTCACGGTCCCTACACGGACTCCGTCGATTTCATGGAGCGGATCTTGGACGCGTGCAACGCCGATAACCTCGGGATCAATCTCGACACGGGTAATATGTGGCTGGGAGGCGGCGATCCTGTCGAGATGGTTGAACGGCTGGGCGATCGTATTGGCCACGTTCACTGGAAGGATCTGCCCGCCGAAATGGAGCCGGAGCGCGGCACGAAATTCGGCGTTGGAATGGCCACCATTCCGCTGGGCGCGGGAGCGGTAGACATCAAAGGCACGGTCGAAGCGCTCCTAGCCAAAGGCTTTGACGGCTACACAACCCTGGAGATTGCCGGAGACGACGCGGTTCAGGAAAGCTATCAGTACCTGAAATCCTTGGGGGCGGTCTCACCGGACGCATAGACGGCGCCAGAGGCGAAAGGGGTACATATGAAGATCGGATTTCACACGGACGCCTTCAATTCGAGCGCGTTCAGCTTTGAGAAGGCCTTGGCGTGGGCGAAAGCGAATGATGTGCACTATATCGAGCCGGGCGTGATTGATGGCGTGAGTTGGATACACGGACTGGGTTATTTCCCCCATGTCGCGCTGTACGAAGATCCCGCCTTGTTGCGCAAGAAAATGGAAGGCTATGGCGTGCGCTTCAGTCAGGTCGACGCGGCCTATCCGCTTAGCGGCAAGGAAGGGCCAAGCCGCGGATTGCCCTATGTGCTCAAGACCATCCCATGGGCGGCGCACGCGGGCTGCGATTACGTGGCCACGACCGACGGACTGCACCCGCCGGAAGGGCTGACGGATGTCCAAGCCATGGCCATGATGAAGGCGTCCTACGAGCAAATCATCGAAGTGGCCGAGGCCCATGGCGTGACCATCACCATTGAGCTGCACGGCTACTTCACCACCAAACCGGACATGGTGGAGCAGATGCTGGCTTTTGCTGATTCACCCAGATTGCGGATGAACTTCGACACAGGCAACACGTTCATCGCGGGTCAAGAGCCCGTGGCTTTTTGCCAGCGTTTTCTCGACAAGATCAGCCATGTGCACATCAAGGACGTCAGCGAGGCGCTCGCCGAGGCGTTGCGCGGAAAAGACACCGGGATCGCCATCAGCCATTGCGCGATCGGCGAAGGCGTCAACGCGGACAACATCCGCCGTTGTCTTGCGCTGCTCCGCGACCACGGCTATACCGGCGTGTTAAGCTTGGAGTGCGAAGGTCAAGGCGGTCCGCTAATCGAGCAATCGCTGAAGTGGGTGCGAAAGACGCTGGCTGAATTGGGAATTCCGGAGGAGACGGCCTAAGCCGCGTGGCCTTCGAGCCACGGAGCGCACACAGAGGAGATGTAAGATGATGAATCGTTATAGTGACGGAATCTCGCGCCGGGACTTTATGCGAGGCGCAGCGGCTACGGGCGTGACCATGGCCGGGCTTTCCTTAGCTAACGCCGCCCATGCCCAGGGAAACGATGAGATCCGCATAGGCCTGGTGGGCTGCGGCGGCCGCGGGATTGGCGCGGCCGCGAACGCCATGGACGCCGATCCCGGGCTGCGCCTCGTAGCGGTAGCGGATCTCTTTCGCGAACGGGCGGAGGGCGCCCGCGAACATTTGAAGGATCGCCGGCCCGATCAGGTGACGGCTGGTGAAGATGACTGCTTTGTGGGACTTGATGCGTACAAGGATGTGATTGAAGCGTCCGATGTGGTGTTGATCGCCAACGCGGCGAAGTTTCACCCCATGCACATGACAGCCGCCATCGAGGCGGGTAAGCATGTGTTTGTGGAAAAACCCCACGCGATCGATCCGGCTGGCATTCAACAGGCCTCCCGCGCCATGGAGCTTGCCAAGGAGAACGGGCTGGGCTTGTTGTCCGGCCTGCAAAGCCGCTTCCAGGCCAACATTCGGGAAACCATTCAGCGCGTGCAAGACGGCCAGATCGGCGACATTGTGGCGATCGAAGAGAACTATCTGCGCGGCCCGTATTTTGGAAGGAATTTCCAGGATCGGCCCGAAAACTTGCACGAGATCGAGCTTCAATATGGCAGCCAGTATCGCTTCGCCTGGCTTTGCGGCGACGATGTGCCCCAGTCGCTGGTCCACAACATGGACCGCGCCACCTGGGCGCTAGGCGAGACGCCTCCCACGCGGTGCCACGGATTGGCCGGCCGGTCGGGAGAGCCGGTGTTTGGCGATGTGTTCGATCACCACGCGGTGGTCTACCATTATGAGAACGGCGTGCGGGCATACGCCAACTGCCGCACCACCCAGAACTGCTATAACGAGAACTCCAGCACGATTATGGGCGCGAAAGGTATCGCCTACCCGATGCAGGGCCGCATCATCGGTGAGAACCCCTGGACGTTTGACGGCCAATCCCCTAACCCCTATGTGGAGGAACATCGCGAGTTCTTCAAGTCCATCCGCGAGGGCAATCCCTTGCACTGCGGCGATTACATGACCCGCAGTACGCTGGTGACCATTATGGGGCAACTGGCGTGCTATAGCGGCCGGGAAATCACGTGGCAAGAAGCGGAACAGTCCGAGTACGTCCTGCCGCCCGCCGCCGAGGAGTGCACATGGGACATGGCGCCGCCCACGGAACCCGATGCCGATGGCGTTTATCCCGTTCCGGCCACGCCTGGCGTCACGGAAAACGGGTGGCCCGCCGCATACGGCGCGGGTCAACGGTAAGCAACGGGTTAGCGGATGACGGACACAGGGTCAGTGGAGGCCGTCACCGTATAGGATGCGTGGCGGCCTCATGGCCGAGGTGACCTCGGTGGAGACAGGAGGGAGGAAGGCGTATGCGGAATAAAGTAGCGGCAATCATGTTGCTGGGGGCGGTCGGCGTTCTTGTGCTTGGAAGCGGCGCCGCTTATTCGGAAGAACAGGACGTGGATTCCGAGCCGGAAGCATCGATCTTCGCCCCAGGCGACACGCCTGGGGAATATCGCGTCGAGACGGAGACACTGCATGGGATGCTGGGGCAAGAGGGGAGGGCTTACGGTCTGCATCCGCTGCATCATGCGCCCAGCGGCGTCTCGTTAACGGGCACGGCATATGGCATAGCCAATTACTATCGGGTGTTTACCGCAGGCCACCGTTACGAGGACCCGCGAGTGCTGTCGCGCGAGACATCCCTGGAAACATCCGACACCGTGCGCGTCCATTGGCCCGCCACGGAAGACCAGCCTTTCGCGTTGACTGGCATCTACCGGTGGGTGGCGCCTGACACGCTCGATTTGGAGACTATAGTCGAGGCCGAAGCGGACTTGCCTGATTTTGAGGTGTTT
>JAWOFY010000285.1:0-4654 GCA_046497285.1 Candidatus Hydrogenedentota bacterium | reverse complement strand
AGCCAATTCCAATAACGCGGCGGCGCGCTCTTACCCCCGGTAGGTTGAGGCGCCACGGGCCGCGCCCCTTCGCCTTTGGCGACCCGCTCCATCACGGCATCCCGCAAGTTCACCTTGCCCACTGAGAGGAGCCAGCTATCGCCCAAACGCTCCAACGCTTCGGCGAGGTTGAGGAGCCCTTCGTATTCCCTGTAACAGTGTTCACACTGCTCCACATGCGCGGTCGCATGCCGCGAGGGCCGATGCAAACGGCCCTCCAACCACGCATCGAGTTCGCGCCGACACTCTTTACAGGTATACTGATTCACAGATCATCCTTTTCCGGGGCTACACGGGCTCGAAGCCCTTTCAATATCCGATGAAGCCTTGTACGAATGGCCCCATCGGTGCCTCCAACAATCTGCGCGATTTCCTTCGCCGACATCCGTTGGAAAAAGCGCAAGATGATTATCTCCCGCGCCTCATCATCCAACTGCTCCAGCGCAGCTTCCAACGCCGCTCGCCGTTCGCCGTCCATCGCTTGGGCATCCGGACCGTGTGCAGCGCTTGGAAAAACCTCTGCACCGTCATGCTGGGCTTCGGTCGCGTAATCCTGAAGCGACCGCATGGTCACCGTCCGTCTGCGCCTCAATTCATTCAGGCACAAGTTGCGCGCAATACGCAGAACCCACGGTCCAAACGCGCGCTTCCCGTCAAAACGAGCCCGCGCGCTGTACACGCGCAAAAAGGTTTCCTGCGCCATGTCGCGCGCCCGTTCCTGATCTTTGAGGTAATGCACACAAAAGCGGAAAACGCTGTTCTCGTACCGGCTGACCAGCACGCCAAGGGCCTCTTGCCTCCCCTGGCACAGCAATTCCATCAATTGCTCGTCGCTCTTGTCGTCCATGCTCACCGAGCTGCCCGCCCCTCATTGCACGCCGGGCACGCAACCCTCTGTATGGGATTACCAATGAGTCGAGCAAACATTACAACCGTCCTTTTTGCGCACCTGGTTCCCTGCGGTCATGGATTACCCTCGCCCCGCGCCCCCAGCCAGCGACGCGGAGGCGGCATAGCAAAGCGAAGCGCCATAAATTGCGCCTACCCCTCCCAGATTTTAGCAGAAACACAATATATTGAGCGACTTGCAGAAGTCCCCACGTAGCGGATAAGTCTTGCGGACCAGGGGCGGGGAGACGGGAGAAGGATCGGCTACTGCTTCGGGGCGTCTTCCTGTTCGGCCTGCGCCTCCGAGCTAATCCGGCGCAGCTCGAACAAGCCCATGTGCTCCATCCAAAGACAGACCACGCCGGTGAGCACGACGGCCACAAAATTGATGAGGTGGGCGACGATGGCCATGGCTTGAGCCGCGGCCATTGGCATTTCGGGCGCGGCCAGGAGCAGGCCGGCCACAATCCCAAAGTGGAACTGCCCGACGAACCCAGGCGCGATGGGAATGACGATTGCTAGCGCCAGCAAGGTTTGGACCACGATAGGGGTGTACCACGGTCCCTCCAACCCGAACGCGCGTTGGAACGTGGCGATACTGACCACAAAACAGGACCAGGTGAGCAAGGAGAAACCTATGGACTTCGCCATATCCCCGGGCGAGCGAAAAACGTGAAGTCCTTCCGCAAACTGCAGCAACAGCCGGTGAACGTGGCTGGCGAGGGTTGCCGAGATGGGGCTCACGAGTTTGGCGGACCCGCGCAGCACGAACGCCTGGTTGGCGTACAACAAGACCAGCACGGCCACCATGCCCGCAATGCCCAAGGTGACCAGGGCGGTGGCCGTTTGGACCATCGCCGGCGGGATTTGGAAGGGGTCACGTCCCGCGAGCAACTCGGTGGGGATGTAGACCGTGCCCATCTGATAGAACGCCACGATGGCCACCAGCAGCACCGCGATAACCCCAATGACATCCGTAACGCGGTCAAGCGCGACGAGGGCGAGTCCCTTGGTGAACGGGATGCCCGTAAGCCGGCCGAGGACGAAGGCGCGGACGAATTCGCCCGCACGGGCGGGTGAGATGAAGTTGACGAGGAATCCAATCTGGGTCGAGGTGAAGAGCCGCCGAAAGCTGACGGGTGAAGTGGCCCGGACGATGTAGCTCCAGCGTTGCGCGCGGGTGAAGAAGCTCAGGAAAACAAGCGCGACGCTCGCCAACATCCAGCCGGGACGGGCAGCGCGCATGGCATTGCCGACCGCGCGCCAATCGGTGTCCCTGAACACCACCCATAACAAGAGCGCCGTAAGGAGGAGGCAGACGGCGACGGCGGCCACGCGGCGCGGCGAAAACATACGGGGCCGATCCTTAGCGGGGTGGGGGCGTCCTTCCGGATTCACGAGGCCTCCTTGAGCATGCGGTCCGCCATTTCACGGGCTCGCGCGCGCAACGCCTCCAGCGTATCTTCGTTGTCGATGACATGGGTCGCCAAGGGACGCTTGCGCTCGGGAGGCGTCTGGGCCGCCAATCGCTGGGCCGTCTCTTCCCGGGATAAGCCCCGGGAGGCCATGAGCCGCTCTATCCGCGTCTCCTCGCTTGCGCTCACCAGGATGAGGCCGGTCAGGCACTCGGGCGCAGCGCCGTCCTCCGCCAACAAGGCGGCGTCAATGACCACCGCCTTATGACCTTGATCCCGTAGTTCCCGGCATCGCTCCTTGATCTGCTTTCGGATAATGGGATGAACCAAGGCGTTCAACCGCGCGCGCGCCCCGTCGTCTCCGAACACTAGGGGCCCCAGCTTGCGCCTGTCGATGGCTCCCTCCGTGAGAATGCTTTCGCCAAACGCCTCCCGCACGGCCTGTTCCGCCTCGCCCCCCGGGGCAATGGCGTCATGGCCCAGCCGGTCGGCGTCAATCACGGGAATGCCGCGTTCCCTGAAAACCCGCGCCACTTCCGACTTGCCGCAGCCCATGCCGCCCGTCAGTCCGTACACACGCATGGCTGCTTCCGCCGTTGCCGTGCGATGCGGCTCATTGGAGGCTCGGAGCCGCGGTTTCGTCCGGCTCGTCCTTGCGGTTGCAATAGGCCTCGACGGCCTGTTCGAGCAAGCCCTGCGCGTTGAGCACCCGCGTGATGACTTCGCGCGCCGGTCCGGCGCCGCCTGGGGCCTCGGTCACCCAATGCGCCACGGCTTTCGCTTCCGGCGCCGCGTCCGCCACCGCCACGGCCAGGCCGGCGGCCCGCATGGCGTTGCGATCGATAAGGTCGTCCCCTAGAAAGGCCAGGGCTTCCATATCGAGGTCATATTTCTCCGCGAGCTCCCGGCAGGCGCGCTCCTTGTCGCGCACCCATGTCAAACAGTCATCGAACCGCCAACGGCGGGCGATTTCCTCCACCGCGGCGCTGCCGAGCCCGCTCACCAAGGCCATCCTTCGCCCCGCAAGCCGCCACAAGGTAAACGCCGCCGCGTCCCGGGCATGAATCGCGCGGAACGGCCGGCCTTCGCCATCAAAAAAGAGCTTGCCATCGGTCAAGACCCCATCCACATCCAAAACAAGCAATCGTATGCCCTGTATCCGGGTTTCCAAATCATTCATGGCTCGCAATCCACCTCATGGACTATGTCGAAGGCGCCTTCATGGCGCCGAATTTCCTTGCGAAACGAAGTCTTCAATACACTCAACCGCCATGGGAATCGGATCATATTGGGCGTAATCTTGCCGCAAGGCCTCCATACCGGCGCGAAACGGAGCGGGGTCTTGTAACACTTGGTTGACGGCCTCCAAAAGGAGAGCCGGGCGAGCTTTCAGCTGACGCATCGTGTGGAACTTGCCCCCCCCGTGGGCTTCAAATACGCCCCCCGCGAACTCTTGCTCCAGATGGGTGGCGATGATGATGCCGGGCGTACCTGCGGCGATGGCCTGGTAGGCCGTGCCCGCCCCGCCGTGAAAAATCACCAAGTCCGCCCGCTTCATCACCTCGCCGCCGGGGAGGAACTGGGCCATGCGGACGTTGGCCGGCAACTCGTTGGGGCTGAGGTCAATCTGGCCTCCCGTGGAAAACACGGCGGAGCAATCCAGCTTCCCCAATTCCTCAATAAGCAAGCGGAACAACGCGGGATCCCCCGTGCTGCCCATGGTGACGTAGATCAGCGGACGGTCCGTCTCGATCTCATCCATCCATGAGGGCATGGTCATATCGGGATTCCAAATGATCGGCCCTACCCGGGTAAAGTGGGCCGGCAGGGGACCCGTGGGTCCCATCGTCTCGGTGTCGAGAATAAGATTGTGCTCCCCGATGAACCAGTCCCAAATGTCGCGTGGCAATTCCAGGCCATACTCCCGCGCCAGGGCATAATAAGGGGCCATCTTCCAACGCAGGATACGCAATTGAACCGGCTTCGCCACACGCCGCGCCAGGGAATCTCCCAGTATGCGTTCCAACACGTCATAGGATGGGTGCGTTCGGGCGGGGTCGACGGGCCCGGAAGCATACTGCAACAGCCACCGCCCTCCGAGAAGGCTCACCACGGGGATACCTCGCAGTCGAGCCGATATGTACATGGTCAACCGGAAATCGCAAATCACCAGCGCCGGTCTATAGGCGTCGAGTATGGCCAACTCGTCCTCGACCTGCCGCCGCAGGAACGCTCGGGCGGGCCGGGAGAAGGGTTTCCGGAAATGATCCATGGCCGCGTTCTGCGCGAAATCAGCCAGAGCTGAGAAGCCA
>JAWOFY010000276.1:0-5377 GCA_046497285.1 Candidatus Hydrogenedentota bacterium | reverse complement strand
AAGATCG
Source organism: Candidatus Hydrogenedentota bacterium (assembly GCA_046497285.1). Taxonomy (GTDB): domain Bacteria; phylum Hydrogenedentota; class Hydrogenedentia; order Hydrogenedentales; family SLHB01; genus SKRY01. Next base: position 5,370 of record JAWOFY010000276.1, on the reverse strand, counting down.
GCTCCATCTATGTCGGCCCGGTCGTCGATAGCTTGCGGCAAGCCAATGAAGAGTTGCGTGCCCAAGCCGCGGCGAAGGAAGCGGAACAAGGCGAGGACGAGCGCCGCCGCCAGGAGCTCGAACACGAGACCGAAGACCTTCGCGGGAAGCTCGAGAGCGTCCACATCGAGGAGACCAAGGCCCGCCATGAGGCCGATTACCTCGCGAGCCGAACCGAGAGACTCGCTCGCATTATCGAAGAGAACCAAAAGCAATTTGCTCAGCACAAGCAAGACCATCGGCGGGAAGTGAGAGAGTTGGAAGCGCGGCTGGAGGCGTATGAAGAGAGCTTGGAGACGCTTCGCGGCGAATTGGCGCAAAGCCGGGAAGAAGCGGCCGAGACCGCCCGCACGCTGGAGCAGACGCGCGCCGAGGCCCAAGACGCGCGCGCCGCTGCCGAGGAAGGCAGCCAAGCCCGGGAGCGGCTGGAGAAAGAGCTGGACATTCACCGCCAGAAAGAAGCGGAGCTGGAAACCCAACTCTCGGAATCCGAAACAGCCCGCGGCGAGCTTCAGCAAGAACTGGAGGCCGTTCAGCGCAAGGACCGCGACGAAGAACGAGAGCGCCTTGAGCGTGAACTCGACGAGGCCAGGCGGGAACGAGACAGCGCCAAGAACGCGTCGGAGGAGATGGAGCAGCGGCTGGAACAAGCGGAGGCGCGCTTGGCGGCGGTCGAGCGCGAGCGGAACCATGCCCAGGAAGCCTTGGAAAGCGCCCGCGTGGAGATCAGCCATCTTCACTCCACTTGGATGGACGGGCAACACCGCGAGACCAAGTTGGCCAAGGAACGCGACGTGGCCCAGACGGCGTTGGAGGAGACGCGGGGGCGCTGCGAAGTGCTGCAAGAATCCGTGGACGCCTTGAGTGCGGAGCGCGACGCTGTTCGAGTTCAGTTGCACACAGAGGAGCAGCGTGTCGCCGAGATGCGGCAAGCCGGCGAAGCGTTAGAGCAAGAGCAGCGCAGGCTGGAGGGCGAGCTCGAAGACATGCGGCGCCAGCGCGAAGAGGCGGAGGCGCGCCTGGCGGCGGTCGACCGGGAGCGGGACGCAAAACAACAGGCGCTGGAAGAAGCGCAAGGGGAGACAAGCCGCCTTCAATCCGAATTGGCCGAAGGGCAACGGCGGGAGGCTGAATTGCGAGAAGAACGCGATCGCCTTGAACGCGAAGTCAAAGAGGTCCAGCAGATTCGGGATGAAGCCCAAACCGGTTTGGAGAAGGTCCGCGGCGAACTCGCCGACGCGCAGGGCCAATGCAGCGCGCTGAAGGACTCCGTGGAGGGACTGACCAAAGAGCGCGACGCCGTGCAAGCTGAGTTACAGTCAGCGAAACACCAGATCGCCGAGATGCGGGAGGTCCAGGAGGCGCTCAGCGGGGACAAGCATCAACTCCAGAGTGAACTGGAGGCTCTCAACCAACAGCACGAAGAGTTGCAGCACCGGCTCAGCGACGTCGAAGCACAACGCGTGGCGCTTGCAGGCCGCATTGAGGAAAAGGACGGCGCCCTCAAGCAGTGGCGGGAGGCCTACAACGAGGTAGCCGATGAGCGCGATAGGCTCCAGACACAGCTTGAGGACGTGCAGCGTCAGCGTGAGGAGATGGAAAGGCGGTTGGCTTCGGCAAAGGGCGAACGGGATGAGAAAGCGGAAGCCTTGGAGGAAGCGCAAACCGAAGCAGCCCATCTTCAGGCCGCTTTGGCGGATTGGGAGCGGCGCGAAAGGGAAGTGGGGGAGGAACGGGACGCGATCGCGCACGAACGCGACCATCTCCACGACTGGTATGTCTCGACCGACGCCGAGCGGGCCCGTCTTGCAGGGGAATGCGCTTCTCTATCGGAAGAGACCGAGCGTTTGCGCGAACAACTCAGCACGGCGTTCAGCATGGCGGCGAACGCCCGAGTGGCCCGTGACGGATTGGAAAAGGCGTTGCACTTTGTTCAAGGGCAGCGCGCCGCGCTCGTCCGCGATGCGGAGCACAAGTCCACAAGAGTGGGGGAACTCCAAGCCCGTTTAGACGAGAGCGAGAGCGGGCGCCGCTGCCTTGAATCCACCCTCGCCGCAATGCGCGACGCCGCCGAGGGCCATCTGCAACCAGCGGAAGGAGAGATCGCCGCCGAAGAGGCGCTCGCCGCGGCGCGCCAGAAGGCGGATTGCCTGGAGGCGGAACTGACCTCCATGAAAAACCGGCGCGAGGCCCTCGAGCGAACCCTGGCCGCCACCGAAGAACGGCTGCGCGAATCCGCCACGGCCGTGGCGTCGCTTCAGGACGCGTTAGCCGCCGAGAAACGGCGGACAGACGGCCGAACAGCTGAACGGGACGCTGCGCGAAACGAGATGCAGAAGCTTTTCCAACGCGCCATTGATTTGGAAACGCAGCTCAACGAAACCACGGACGAGCGGGACGCGCTTCAGGGATTGCTCAGCGAGGCATGGCGCGCCGGCGAGACGTTGGAGGCTAAACTCGCGGAACAAGTCAAGCGGATCGAGACGCTTGAGGAAACCTTGGCCGGGCAACGGCAAGCCTCGGCCGAGGAATTGGAAGCCGCCCGGTCTGAAGCGCACGCGTTGTCCCTCCGTCTTCACCAGCTTGAGACAGCCTACCGCGCCGCCGTGGCGGAGAAACAGGCTCAAGAAGCGCTCCTGGCTTCCACGCGGGACGATTTGGAGCGCACGGTGGAGTCGCTTCGAGAATCCGCCGGTCGGGATGCCAGTGGCGCAGCGGTCGCAACGGGCGTTTCCAGCGAAAGAGGCGGCGGAGATTTCGAGCCTGCTCCCCCTTCAGAGGACCATTCCGGGGAAGCCTCCGAAACCGCGCGGCCGCAGCCTTATGTGGAGGTAAGCGCCAGCCTGCAAGACGAGTCGAAACAAAGCCCTTGGGATAACGGCCAAGAAGCGATCGCCTCCCCGGCAGACACCTCAGGGAACGAAGCGGACCAGGCCCCCGTCCAGTTTGCGCCAATGCAATCCGGGAACAGGGTTTCGAGAGAGCTTGGGGAACAGGCCTAACCCTCCTCCCCGAAGCTCAAAACGTACTCGCTCTGGGGTCTGCCCTGTTCACCAACGCGTATTCGAAGTCTTCCTCCGGTGAAACGCCGCCCTCAGCCGTATCCCGGCCAGAGCAGTCAACCCGCGCCACGCTTCTCTCTTACTCGCCGGAACCCTCTTCCCGGGCCGCGATAAGCTGAGCCATGAGGCCCGTGGCCGGCATGAGAATGACCCGGTACTCGCTGCGCTGCAAGGCTTCGCCGCCTTTGTTGGACTGAGAGCCGCCCGCGAGGAGGCCATCGGGCGTTAAATGGTTCAGTAAGGCTTCGTAGGCGCGATCCGCGGATTCCCGTGCGCGATCGTCCAGCCACCCCTCGGCGTGACCAATGGCCAGGGCCGCAGCGATGCCCGCCGCGCCCGCCGTGTCGGCCGCGAGGTCCGGTTCATCCACGTAAACGGCCCAGAGGCCATCGCTGCGTTGGCGCGCCATGACCCAATCGGCGGCGCGGCGCAACTCCTCCTCGAGTGCGGGCAAGGCTTCGTGGTCATCGAGTTCACGCATGACGCGGACCCACCCCAGGAGGTACCAGGCCGAGGCGCGCGCCCAGTTCCGAAAACTGCGGTCCGGGGGATCCTGGGCGTGATGACGGAGCCAAAGGGCATTCTCATGCACGAGCCGGTCTCTCCGCAACAGTAACTGCTGGACGGCTTCATCCGCCAATTCCGGCGCGTCCCCTCGCGCGGCGAGCACGGCCATCGGATAGGCCACGGTGTAACAGCCCTCCGCGCTTGTCGTGTTACCGTCGATGACGCAGCCTTCCTCGTCGCGCCGGTCCTCCCAGAAGTCCCGCACAATCGTCAGGGCGGGATTGTCCGGCATGTGGGTGGCGATTCGGGCGAACATGCCGGAGCCCTCGATGCCGTATACGCGGCCGCTGACGGGTTCGGAGCGCGGATTCTCGTACTCCAGGCTGCCCTCCGGGCCGACATACATGGCGAGCCGCTCGCGTACGGCGTCATCGTGGCCGAGATCGGCCAGTCCATCGATCATGCATTGCTCCATCCAACCAAAAGGTTGGAGCGTATCCAGCGACGCAAGGCGCTCTTGAAGGGCGGCTGCGGGATCCGCGCTCTGGCCCGTGAGCAAATGCGGGGTCTGTAACGCGGGCGCGGGCGGGCTGCTCTCTTCCGAGGTCCCATCCATGAGGAAGAGTTGCGCCTCGCCCTCTGCTTGCCGCAAGGCGACCCCGTGTTCCAGCGCGGCCCGGGCTTCTTCCGCGCTTAGCACAAGCTCGAAAAGCTGGTGGGCGCTTGCATAACCAATGCGCAGTTCGCCAAGGGAATCGCCGCCGATAATGGAGGCGTCCACGCGGACGGTGTCCCGGAGGTCCACCCCAATGGTTACGCGAAGGCGGGCGGTTTCATCTGGAGCCACCGCCTCGGCTTCCGTTTCATTCCAATGCAGTTCAAGGGCCTGGCCGGCTTCCTTTGGGAGCGCTTGGACGCCCCAGCCCGCCGGCGCGCGCTTACCCTCGGGCAGTTCCTGAGCAGGCGCGGTGACGGTGGCCAGGTGATACTGTAAGGTTTCGGTGGCGTCCTGCGCGCCCGCGGCCGCGGCGGCCGAGATCAAACCAATCAAGCCCGCCAAGAGCCCAATGCACGCGGCTTCCGCGGCTGATCGAGCGGCTGTTGGGAATAGCTTCATGTCGTCGCTCCCTTTCGCGTTGTTTGGAATACGCAAACGTATTGAACCGCCTTCTTCGGGCTTACGCAAGCCAAGGGCGTTCCCGGTCCAAGTCATGGCGCAAGATGTTATCCGCGACCTCCGCGTTCCCCGCCACCTGGAAATCAAACATGCCCACGCATATGAAGTCGGCGCCATTTTTGAAGGCGTACTCGAAGCCTTCGTTGGGCGAAAGGGCGCCGGCGGCCAGCACCTTAAAGCCGATCCAGGGTTTGGTCACCGTGTTCATGAATTCGATGAGTTCCTCGGGTTCTTGGTCAAATATGCTGAAGAATTCCCGGGGCTCCTCTGGCTCCGCCGACCAGTACGTATGCGGATGGATGGTCTTCATGTAAAAGTCCGCGTTCAGCCCGGTTTCCTCGCAGGCCTTGACGGTCTCCAGGCGGTGCGCCCCAACGCCAGCGGGCACGCCGTGGATCTTCATTCTATTTACCGCGTCGTGAATCTCTTCAAGGCGATCGTTCTCGACCGCGGCATCGGTTTTTCCGCCTTGGTAGTACAGCGCGCTCGCGCCGTTTTCCAACGCCCAGTCGATGTCGCGGGGAATCTCCTTGAGCTGCGCAAGCCACTGGATGGTTCCGCCCCATTCCTCATAATACGTGCTGA
>JAWOFY010000436.1:0-3643 GCA_046497285.1 Candidatus Hydrogenedentota bacterium | reverse complement strand
GCGGCGTGTGACGATCTTGCCATGGCGTAATCGCGAGGTCCTCCCACCTCCCCTCGTACCCACGCACTTCGACGGCGGCTGGCGCACTGTGTCCCGCATCGGCGGGCGCGGTAAACCGGGGCGTCACGCGTGGGCGATACCAGCGCTTTTCATCACCCCCGTTCGTGAGGGCGGTGTGAAAGGTAACGGCGCCCCCTGGACTTTCCTCTAATTCGATACGCCGCACCACCTCCGTGCCCGTATCGTACGCTTGGCGGATGACGATACCTTCCTCCGTCACGTCGACGCCCTGATCCGTCATCATTCCCACGCCGCCAATCGTGTCGCGCAGCGTTCCCCGCTCCAGCTCCGAGCTGGCGAGTTTCAGCCCCCGAAACACGGTTTCGCCGCTGGGTTTGTGATGGAGTTCGAGGACGGGTTGGGCGAACCATTCCACCAGCGTCAATCGCCACGGGCCACGCGTCACACGTTGGGCGGGCAGCCCTTCGGAGAGGGCGTGCAATGCGGACAAGTAGGCCTGGATGGGGGTGAACTCCTCGCTGAATTGCAGCCCGTGCGCCGCTGTCTGTTGCTGGTAATGCTGGATAAGCTCGAAGGGAACGCCGGGCCAATGAAGCCGGACGGCGCCGTCCGCGTATTTCAAGGCGCCAGCGAACTCGATGAGTCCCTTGTAACCCGCCAACGCCGCCTTTTCCACGCGTTCGCGGTAGGGCGCTTCCGGGGCGTTCACAAGCGCTTCGTGGAGCATGCCGTACAACGCGTGGCCGTCCTCGGCAGTGAAACCGGTCTCCCCTGGGATCACATAACACCAGGGATGCGCGTTGCGGTCCTCGGCGCGCTGCTGAACGCTGTCGAGATAACGCTGCAGGGGTTCGGCGGCTTTCGGGCCGTAGTGCAGTTCAAGGAACTCCGCAGCGAGATCGCGTAGGTCTTGATTCGGGTCCCAGAGCAACCGGCTAATGACATAAGCGCGGAGATCGGCCATCTCGCCACCGGGGGAGCGTCCGTTGCCCTGAACAAAAACGCCGCGCGCGCCTGCGTCGCGGAAATAGCGTAGCGAAGGCCCGAGGCTCCACAAGCTGGGAAAGGGCAGGTCGAGATAGCGGAGATTGGCGCTGTAATGCCAAACCCACACGTCATCCGTGCGCTCCAGCCAAGCCTCGAAATCCTTCGCCACGGCCCGGTTGATGGAACAGTCCGCCTCGTCGATCGCGTGGACCGTGCACGCCTCGAACGTGGCGAACTGGATGGCGACGTTGGGTTGCAGCGGCATGTGCTGGGGCGGTTTCCGCGTGTACCAATAGGCGAGCGTACCGATGATGGCGTCCGGCCGCTCTTGCGCCACCCGATGGGCGACCGTGTTCACCAAATACATATGTGCGCCCGAGGGCGAGCCCTCGCGTTCGTTAATCGCCGCGCAAGACGGGCATTCGCAGTAGCGATCGTTGTCGTTTTGAGACACGCTCACCACGTTCCGGTGGGGATGGGCGTCAAGCTCCTCGAGTACGGCTTCCGTCACCAAATCGATGACGTCCGGGTTCGTCGAGCATACTTGAGGCCCATCGTTTGGCGCCTCAAGCCGGCGGCGGCCATCGACGAGGGCAAAATACTCGGGATTGCTTTCGCCATATACGTCGACGGGAACCTGTTCGTGGAGGCTGTGCTGGATGAGGGGCTGCGCCGCGCTCCAGCCGTAGCGCTCCTCGTCAAGGATGGTGTTGTTGCGAAGCCGGGCGGCGAACGCCGTATCGCTGTTGATTTCGTCGTAGAAACTCCAGCGAAACGCGAACGCTGGGACGAATTCATAGCGCGTCCGGGGTAGTTCCCAGGCATCCCGCTGAGGCGCGTGGGTGTGATCGGCCGTCAGGAAACGCACGCCGATGTGGCGCTCAAGGAAGTGGTAGACGCCAAACAGCGTGCCCCGGGGCTCGCCCCCCGCGATGACGATGTGGCGCGGGCCGATGTCAATCAGGAATCCTTCCTCGCCGAGGGTTTCGGGCCGCCAATCGCCGCCCAGCCGGGCCGACGCGGCTTGGGGTCCCACGTGAAAATGGCGTCCCAAGAAGCGCGGCGTATCCCGAAAGGGCGGCGCAATGCCGGTGGCTTGCTCAAGGAGCGTCTGGAGTTCCTCGGCGGCGTATTCAACTGCCGGCGCAGCGTCCTCGTCCCTCACGATGGACCAACGCTCGAGTTCGCTCGGCGTCAATAACACCGTGTCAGCCACCCCGGTGCAAGCAAGAATACCGAAGACCGCAACCGCCCACAGCAACCCGAATACGCGCCTGCCAACCAAAACCTCCCGGCGCGCGAACGCCGGGAGGGCATGTCGTTCAATGTTCACCCGGAAACGTTCCCCAGCGTTGGCTACTCCTGCGGCGCGTTCTCCCGTTCGGGCGCTTCACGAAGCTGCTCCCGCATCTCCTCGACGGGCTCATGCAACCGATGCTCGATCGAAATCTCCCTGCGCGTCACGTCGCCTTCTGGTTCGCCGGGTCCCCACAGGGCGTCTTCGATGGTGTAGAAATAGCCACTTTCCGCCTCGCTGTCCAGCGAGAAGCGGCCATTTATCAAGATGGGCTCGTTTACGAGGTTGGCCGTTTCCCCCTCACGCATCTCAACGTGAATGACTTCCCGCAAAGGCGGCTCCTCGCAAAAATAGCACTCTATAGATAAGGGAAGCAGTAAAAAGTCCGAGACCTCGCGAAACTCGTACACCGGCACCATGAAGCCGATGACATCCACGCGCGTACCGTCCTGTTGTTTCAATTCTTCGGGGAACGTCGCCTCTGTCTGGCGGGTGCCCCGGGTCTCACGCACCACATCCCAGCTAATCAGCTCCAGACCTTGCTCCTCCCGGGCCGCTTCGACGCTGCGCCGCCAACTCTCCATCTGCTCCACCAGACCGCCCCGGCGCAATTCCGAATTGGCGAACACCAATCCCGTGAGGATCACCCCTATCCCGGCTATAAGGCCTAGATCCCTTACTGCTCTCTTTCGCACGGCTCTCGTCCTTGAGTTCTACTGCATTCTGTTTCGATAGATTGCGTATGATGACTTCATGGGCGCGTACAAGCCACATGGGAGCGCCTATGGCTCAATACTCAAACTCCTACCAAAGAATACCAGCCGGAGGCCCTACCTGTCCAATAGTCAGCCCAAATTAGCGAATAGTATGCGATCTGTAGAGTAAAGGGCGGCGCTAGGTAATAGAAGTTGCGGACGGGCTCTCGAGCCAGGCCACGTTGAGGGCAATCCTCCTTACCCAAATACAAGTTGAGCTAACTTATCCGGCGATTACGGGTTTGGCTTGACATGGTCGGGCGACAGGGATTCTAATGGAAGACCCGTTGGTTAAGCGCCAGAGAAGAGCGCAATGGATGCGCTTCTTCACCATTAAGGAGGCGATTGCAATGATTAACGTCCGTCTCTTGAGCGGCTTGGCATTGCCGGCAGCGAGCATCATCTTGTTGTGCCTTGGCGGTGTGTGCGCCGGCGCGGAGGAAAACGCGGCCAACGACGATGACCCGTTTCGCGAGATGCGTGAACAGATGGTGGATCGCCAGCTCGCCCAAGGGGGCATGCTTGGCCGGGACGCCATCGAGGATGAAAACGTGCTTGATGCGATGCGTACAGTGAAGCGCCA
>JAWOFY010000205.1:0-3123 GCA_046497285.1 Candidatus Hydrogenedentota bacterium | reverse complement strand
TTCCGGCGGAACGGGTCGTGGGCATGGCGGGCTGTCTGGATAGCGCCCGCCTGCGCGCGTTTGTCGCCATGGAATTGAACACCAGCATGAAGAACGTGGACACCATGGTGCTGGGCTCTCACGGAGACACCATGGTGCCGTTGCCCCAATACACCACCGTTTCCGGTATCCCTATCACCCGGCTGATCGCGCAGGACCGCATAGACGCCATCGTCGAGCGGACGCGCAAGGGCGGCGGCGAAATCGTCTCGCTGCTCAAGACGGGCAGCGCCTACTATGCGCCGGCAGCCAGCGCGGCGCGCATGGCGCAAGCCATCGTTCGCGACGAGAAACAGCTTCTGCCGTGCTCGGCCTTGTTGACCGGCCAGTATGGGCTCGACGATGTCTACATTGGCGTTCCCGTCCGGCTGGGCAAAGGCGGCGTTGAAGGCATTGTCGAACTCCAGCTGAGTGAAGAGGAGCTTAAGGCCCTCCAGGCGTCCGCCGAGGAAGTGCGGACCGGCATCAAGAGCCTTCAGGACATGAACGCGCTTTAAACAACACGCGAAGTCGTATGTGAGGGGAATCAGAAGAGATTGTGTTGCTTTCGCTTCTGGTGGAGGCTATGCCCAACATCTCCCATCCCGCTCGCTACGGAGATAGGCCAGCCCCCTTCACGAACGTGTGAAGGGGGCTTTGCGTATGGAGCGTCTTGGAACACTCAGGCTGGTCCGACTCTGTTTCGGCCTTTTTAGCGCGTAAATACGCGCGGCGACGGGGGGGCTTGTCTTGACGTTTCGAAGTTCGTTTACCAGAATATTCGCTAACGCCCCCGTCTTCGCGGTTCCATAACGATCCATCCCAGCATTGCATGTGGCGGTAAGAATCGGTAACGTTAGGAGGGGGCGGCGCGCACTCCGCCGGCACGCCGAAGGGGGGGCGGTGTGCACATTCTTAACTATAACCACGCGAAACATGCGGTGCGCCAGTTCCGGCGCGGATTGGTTTTATCCGGCGCGCCAAATGGCCGATAAAGGAGTATGACATAACCATGACTGACGGACACCGAAAAACGCAGATCGCTTTGCTAGGCTCCTATGTGCCGCGTCAATGCGGCATCGGCACCTTCACGAAGGACCTTCATGACTCCATCGCGAATCACACCAGCGCCGATACGCTGGTGCTGGCGATGGATGATCGGCCCGAGGGATATGATTATCCCCCCGAGGTCCGCTTTCAGCTTCAGGCCGACAACCTTCATGATTACCGTATGGCCGCCGATCTGCTCAACATCAATCAGGTGGATTTGGTGTTGCTTCAACATGAGTTCGGTATATTCGGCGGCCGGACGGGCGAAAACATCCTCGCTTTCTTGCGGAATCTTCGCATGCCGGTGATGACCACGTTGCATACGGTGCTCAACGAGCCCACGCGCGAGCAGGCCGCCGTGATGCGGGAGTTGGGAAACCTATGCGACCGCCTTGTCGTGATGTGCGACACGGCCGTGAACATACTGGAAGAGACCTACGACATTCCGAGCGATAACATCGCCATGATTGGGCATGGCATTCCGGATTTGCCGTTCTCGGATTCCGCCTTCTTCAAGGACCAGTTCGGGCTGGAAGGCCGGCCCACGCTGCTCACCTTTGGGCTGTTGTCGCCCGGCAAGGGGCTTGAGGTCGTCATCGACGCGCTTCCCAAGATCGTTGAACGCTACCCCAATGTAGCCTATGTGATACTGGGCGCCATCCATCCCCATGTCTTTCAGAAGGACGGGAACGCCTATCTCATTAAATTGAAGCGCCAGGCGGAGCGGCTCGGGGTGAGCGACAACGTCATTTTCCACACCCGGTATGTTTCGCTGGATGAACTCTGCGGCTATCTGGGCGCCTCGGACGTTTTCGTCACCCCATATCCGAACAAAAGCCAGATCGTTTCTGGCACGCTGGCCTATGCCATGGGCGCGGGCAAGGCGGTGGTCTCGACGCCCTACTGGTACGCGGAGGAGATGCTGGCCGAGAATCGGGGCCGTTTGTTTCCGTTCGGTGATTCGGAAACCCTTGCTGAACGAGTGATCGAGCTGCTGGATAATCCCGTCGACATGGCCGCGATGCGCAAGCGCGCGTACATGTGTACGCGGCCCATGGTGTGGAGCGAGGTCGGCAAGCGCTATTACGATCTCGGGCAAACAATACTGCAGGAGCGCACGGAGAAGCCGCGGCCGGTCTTCCACTTGCAGATGGATTTGCCGGAGAAGATGAGCCTGCCGGAAGTGCGCACGAACCATCTCCGGGCGATGACGGACGACACGGGCATGTTCCAACACGCCGTGTACTCCATCCCGGATCGTCATCATGGCTATTGCTCGGACGACAATGCGCGGGCGCTCATCGCGGCGATGATGTGCCGGGATATTGTGGGGGATAAGTCCGTTATGCCCCTGGCCCGGACCTATCTATCGTTTCTCCACCACGCGTTCGACCCCAAGACCAAACGGTTCCGCAATTTCATGGGTTATGACCGCCGGTGGCTGGAAACGGTTGGAAGCGAGGATGTGCATGGCCGCTGTATCTGGGGCTTGGGGGTCGCCGCCGCCTTGGCGACCGAGGACGCCGTCATCGCGTTGAGCAGCCAGCTTTTCTGCGACGCGATTGGCTCCATGGCCGAGATTGAGTCGCCGCGGGCCTGGGCGTTCGCCTTGGTGGGCATTCACGCCTACCTGAAGCGCTTCAGCGGGGATAGTCTTGTGCGCCGCACGCGCGAGCAGCTCGCCCGGCGCCTCCACCAGAAATTTAAGGATAACACCACCGAGGATTGGCCCTGGTGTGAGGACGTCTTGACGTATGACAACGCCCGGCTGCCGCACGCCCTTATCCTCAGCGGACAATGGCTGCCCGATGCAGAAATGCACAAACAAGGGCTCGAGTCTCTGGAGTGGTTGGTCCGTCAACAACTGACTGACGATGGCCGCGTAACCGTCATCGGGAACGACGGTTGGATGACGCGCGACGGCTACCGAGCGCGCTTTGACCAACAACCCGTGGATGTGATGGCCTTGGTCGAGGCGTGCAGCGAGGCGTATCGCTCCACCCGGGAGGATAAGTGGCATCATTGGGCCCGGCGCTTCTTTGACTGGTTCCTCGG
>JAWOFY010000176.1:0-4086 GCA_046497285.1 Candidatus Hydrogenedentota bacterium | reverse complement strand
TACAGCGATGAAGGTTCGGTCATGCTCCGGGCGGGCGATCATGCGGCGCTCGTGACCGGCACGCCGCTGGATGCGTTCGTCGCCAAACAGAAGCGCAACGGCTTGCTAATGGCCATCGGGGCCGCGGCGGCGCTCGTGGCGCTTATCGTGGCGGCGTCGGTGATGCTCACGTAACCATCCATTGGCCTTTCCCGTATTCGGTGCAAGGTCACAGAGCGCGTGGGGGAATGATGAAGGTAATTGGAATGCTGGGCGGTATGAGTTGGGAGTCGACCGCGAGTTATTACGCCGCCCTGAACGAAGGAGTCAAGCAAAGGCTTGGGGACCTCCACTCGGCCAAGATCGTGTTGTACAGCGTGGATTTCTCGGAGATTGAGACCTTACAGCATCAGGGCGATTGGGACGCGACCGCGGAGCTGCTGGCCCAGGGCGCGCAAGCAGTCGAACGGGCTGGCGCGGACTTCCTCATCATCTGCACCAACACGATGCATAAGGTCGCCCCGGCAATCCAAGCCGCCATCGGTATCCCAATAGTGCATATCGCCGATGCGACGGCGGAAGCGCTAAAGCGGGATGGGATTCGGCGGGTGGGCCTGTTGGGCACCCGGTTTACGATGGAGCAACCCTTTTACCGGGAACGGCTCGAAACGCATGGGCTGGAGGTGGCGGTTCCAGAGGAAGAGGCGAGAACCACCATCCATGAAGTCATCTACGCCGAACTCTGTCTCGGCGTCATCAAACGGGAATCGAAGCAACGGTTCCTCAGGGTTATGGAATCACTCCGAGGGGGTGGGGCGGAGGCGATCATTCTCGGCTGCACGGAAATCGCCCTCTTGGTGCAGCAAACGGACACCGGGATCCCCTTGTACGACACCGCCGCCATCCACGCCGAGCGGGCCGTGGCGCACGCGCTTGGCGAGGCGTGAACGCCTCTCGTATATAAAAAGAGGGACGCGTTTCCGCGTCCCTCTTTGGGTGTTGGGTTCAGTTTGAGGCCGGGCGCGCCCTTAGGCGGGCTCCATTCGGTACACACCTCCGTCGCCGTGGTCGGTGACAATATAGATGTTCCCATCGGGCCCCACGCGTACGTCTCGAATGCGGCCGATCTCGTCCACGAGCAAGGCCTCGATGTGTACCACGCTGTGCCCCTCAACCACCACGCGTTGGATCTGTTGCGAGGCCAGACCGCCGGCGAGCAGGTTGCCTTCCCAGTCCGGGAACTGGTCTCCCCGGACCACCGCCAGTCCGGACGGCGCCAGCGTGGGCAGGAACTCCCAGACGGGCTGTTCCATGCCCTCCCGTACACGTCCGCGGCCCCACTGTTGCTCCGAGCCGTATTGCCGGCCATGGCTGATGACCGGCCACCCGTAGTTTTTGCCGGGCTCAATCACGTTCAACTCGTCGCCGCCGCGCGGGCCATGTTCGGTCGCCCAGATCACACCGGTCTGACGGTCAATAGCGAGTCCTTGGATATTGCGGTTTCCATAGCTGTAGATTTCGTCATGGGCGTAGTCTACCCCCACGAAGGGATTGCCCTCGGCGGGCGTTCCATCGTCATTGAGCCGCAACACCGAGCCCCCGTGATCGCCGAGATCCTGCGCCCTCGGCGGGTCCGCCCCCCGCTCGCCGATGCTCATCAACAGCGTTCCGTCATCCATAAAAGCCAGTTTCGAGCCATAATGCCGCCCCGGACTCGAATGGCGGTCCTGCTGAAAAAGGACCTCGACATCCGTGAACGCGTCGCCGTCGATGCGCCCGCGGGCCAACGTTGTGGCCGTGGCGTCTGAGCTTCCCTCGGAGTACGTGAGGTACACCCAACCGTTCTCCTCGTAGTCCGGGTGAACCGCGACCTCCATCATCCCGCCTTGGCCGATGCTCACTACTTCGGGAACGCCGGAAAGCTCGGTGGGTTCGCCGTCTTGAACGTGCAGCAACCGGCCCGGCCGCTCCGTCACCAGCATGGACTCGTCCGGCAGGAACGCCACGGCCCAGGGATGTTCAAGATCTCCGACGACTTCCACCAGCCGCACCGTTTGGTATTGCGTCCCGATGCTGTCGTTAATAACCGTTTCGCTTTGCGCGCACGCCTGGGTCAAGAACACCGCCACCGCAACGGTCAAGACGGGCGCCAACAATCTCTGCATGGTCTTTCTCCTTAATCTTGGTTGTAACTCGGTTGATTTTTTCGATTTAGCGCTATGCAAGGGCTCATTCGGAAGGGAACGCCAGATTGCCGTCCAATATTTCCTGCCGGCCTGGCGAGGCTCGCCATGGCGGATGAGTCTACCTAGGCCGAAGGGTTGGGATGGGGAGGATGGGGTGCTCACTATGCAGGCCGACAACCCCGGCATGGCGCTCGCCACGATGATGGAGACGCTGGAAGATGGGGACATCATTCTCTCACCACCTGGCGTGAATTGATGGAGCGTAGGCAGGAAGTCTCGAGCGGTTAAACCGCTTGCGAACGCCCGAAAAACAGGAACCGGGCAGGGGAATTTCGCATCCCCTGCCCGGTTAGTCGTAACGCGAAGCGTCTCTTATCTTGCTGCTTACTCGGCGAGGGCTTCGAGACTCGCCAGCCGCCAGTTGAAGACGCCAGCGGCCATGTGCGGCGCCGGCCAATCGGCATGCAGCTCGTATTCGAGGTTGATCGGCCCATCGAACGCTACGGTCTCCAGGCTGCTCGCAAGAGCCTGAAGGTCCAGGTCGCCTTCGCCGACGGTGGTTTCCGGTCCGTCAAGCTCCCAATCCTTGAGATGGACCATATGCAGGCGATCGCCCAAGGCTTCGACTACCTCATGCGGATTCTCGCCCGAGCGAATCGAGTGGCCCGTGTCCAAGCAGGCGCCGATGTTCGGGTGGCGGCCTTCCACGGCTTCGAGCGTGTCCTCGACGGTGTCGTAGCGGGCGCCGGGACCGTGGTTATGGAGGGCGACCTTAATGTCATATTCCTCGACGAGATTGTCAAGGACATCAAAACTGTCCGCATCGGGATTAGCGGTCAGGATGGGGATGTCCATGTCCGACGCAAATTCGAAAAAGGGCCGTAGCTCGTCCTCGCTGCCGGAAAGGCCCACCACGCCAAAGGCTACGAGTTCCGCCCCGGCGGATTCTAGCTTGGCCCGAAGCGCATCCCGTTCGTCCTCGTTCAGGCCCGGCCCCACGGTCGTGTCATGCTCGGGGCTAAGCTGTTGACCGGGGTAGGGCTCAATCGCGGTCAATCCCATCGCCTTAGCTTGGTCAATCGCCTCGAACAGCGTGAAATTCCGGAAGCTGTAGGTTTGCACGCCGACGTCCCAGTCTTCATGCGCGTCCGCTTGAGCATTTGTTCCCATTACGGCCGCAACTGCAATGGCGGCGGCTCCAAGAATGATGTGTAAGCTCACTCGTTTCATATCTCCATGTCTCCTTCTGTTTTAGGTTGAGTTACCCTGTGTCCCCAGCCGGTCCGACGGCCGGAACACACCCAATACCTTACTCATAACAGGCGGCGAGTGCAAGCACAAAGGCCCTCCATGTAGGCTGGAAATCCGAGGAAACGGGCGGCCGTCCTCGGGAAGCGGCGCGGGGTTTCTTGGTATGCTGAAGGCCTCGCAAGGCGGCAGCGGGCGGTTTGGCGCCCAGCTCACAGACCCGCGTTAAGCAAGGAGGTTGCGTTATGTATCGAAAGCCATGGCTCGCGCTGGCGGCGCTTGTTATCGCGGCCATTGTGCCTCTTTCCCGCGATTGAGGCGAAAACCACTCAGGTTGATCGTCTCGTGTGTGGAGGCGTACATTAGGTCCAAGCGCAACGCGGCGCCCCCGCCCCCATCGCTGGTTACAGCGGTGTGCCGGGTGTTTACATCCCCGGCCCTTCGGGCCGCCCCCCTTCAAAAGGGGGGGAATCACTCGTACCGCCGGCATCTTGCCGGCAAGTAAGGCGCTTAGAAGGCGGGGGATCAAAGGGGATGTTGTTCCCTGGGCCAGCGTCCATACCCGCCATTGAGGAATGAAAGACAAGTAAACCGACAAAAAAATGCATCAATTTTTTCTCAAAAGGAGGATGATCGGATGACCACTTTCACAAACCGCATGATCGGCGCCGCC
>JAWOFY010000018.1:0-2634 GCA_046497285.1 Candidatus Hydrogenedentota bacterium | reverse complement strand
AGCGGCGCGGGTCTGTAAGGCGACACGCGGTGGGCGGCGAAAGATTCCAGGTACTCCTCGAGCACGGCGCGCCGGTCTTCTTCTGCTTCGAGGCCGTGGTACTCGAACACGCGGTTGGGGTTGAAGCCAAACGCGGTTTCACACGTGCTCGTCCAAGGCAACGTGAAATCGTAGACCTCCACCTCAAGAGGCACGGCCGCCTTCGAACCGTCCATGTCGATCGTTACTTCGCCGCGATAGATCCCGGCCTCCGCGTCTTCGGGCACGGACACGCGCACCCAGAAGGGTTGGTTTTGGTCGGCGGCGAGATCAATGGGCTCGGTGAGCGGCGGCAGGGGATCGGGCCAAGGAGCGGCCACGCCCCGCTCGTCCGTGGGTTGTTGAACCGGCACATAGCCCACCTCCAACACGTCGATGACGTCCGCCTCAAGCCGCGCATCCCCCGGTCCCTCGAGCGCGCCCGGCGTCACCGTCACGTTGCGCAGCTCTTGTTCCGGCCGAAGGACAAACTGCGCGGCCTCGGCTTCGTTGCGGGCGGCCCGAAGCGTCATCACCTCGTCTTCCGCCTCGGGGACAGGCCGCTCGCGGCTGATTTTCCAGCCGGAAGAAGCCCACCATAGACCGAGGTCTTCGCCGCCGGGCAAGCGGGCGCCGTAACCGGTCTCGTACAACTCGGCCACGGGAAGGGCATGCGAAGCCTCGTAGCCTCCCTCGTCCAGGCTCCACCGAAGCTCGAATTCGCCCGCACCGGGGACCTCGTAGGGCAGCTCAATCCGTTGGGCGCCGGGCGCGATCGTTTTCTGAACGGACTGATGGCGCACCGCGTCTCCCCCTCGCGCTTCCACACTGATTTCGGCTATCATGCTGGTTTCTTCTTCCAGGGGCGCCTCCACGTCCAGCACGACGTGATTGTCTCCGCCAGGGAGCCCGTCGCCCAAGGAAACCACGGCGACCTGAAGCGGGCCGTCCACCCGCTCGATGGCTACGTAATCCGTCGCGCCCTCGGCGTCCGGGGGCTCGCCGCTTAGCGTCCCCTCGAAGCGGTATCCGTGAACCTGGATGGCCGCTCCGTCTTCGTCTTCCTCGCCTACGAGCTGGATTTGAAGCGCATCGGCCGGGAACAGGTCCGCTGGCAAAGTGAAGCGCTCTGTGCCCAGCCCGTCGATGCGCCCGATGGTTTGCCACGCGCCATCGCCGTTACGGGCCTCAGCCCGGACGCGTCCACCTTGACGGTAATTTACCGTGAGGGTCACAGCGCCATCATCGAACGCATGGCCGGCGATGGCGTGGCGGTAATCCACGCTATCGCCCTCGCTCGAGAAGTTCCACCGGCTCGTATTAAAGGAGCACTCCGCAGTATCCAGCGGCCGGCTGTGGTTTGTGGGCATATACGACAAGGGCGCATCGAAACGGTACCGGCCCTCGCGGATCGACTCTCCCTCCCCAAGGACGACGCCATCGCCCACCCGTTCATGCACGGCTTCGGCCCGGTGCAAGGTGATCCCCTTAAACGCCACGGTCCCATCGGCATGCCATTGACCAAAGCGAAGCCAGGCCCCGCCGGGCGGAAGGGGATCCGGCGCCATGAAGTACGATGTCACTTGCCTCCACTCTTCGCCAGGCGTAGCGATGTCGCGATTCGAGAAGGCCGGTCCCGTTACGGCGCTGCCGGACGTCACGTTTTCGCCCCGTACCGAAAAACGCACTTGATACAACGCGCCCGGTTCGAGATCCAAGTCCGGCGTGCGCCAGAAGTTGAAGTTATCGCCTTCGCCCGTCACGGAAAGGATCGGTTCGCCGTCCTCCACGAACGCCTCGCCCTCCCCCTCGGACAGCCGCCACCCTTCTTCCATGTTCACCTCGTCGAGTGGGGGCAATGCGATTTCTTGCGCGGAAGCCGCCTCCCCAACCAGCACAAGCGCCCCCAAGTAGCCCACGATATACATTTTATCCCACATACTGGCCTCCTCTCGTATGGTAGCGTCCCGTTTCTCCGTGACCCGCTATAAGCCTCCCATTAGCCGAACATTGCTAACGCCTGCTATAATCTCATATACACTAGTGGCGGGGTCAACACGGCTTTCCGGACACCCTTCAGGGGCCGTGGCAGCCCAGCGTATCCACTCAGTAGCATAATCGGTTTTTGATCACAATGTGACTCTTTTATTTATTTTAGCCAATTCGGTTTTTGTGTGTTAGATTTTTGTTACGGTCCTCTTGTGGGGCTATTAAAGGAGAGAATGCTTAATGCCGACGGATAAGGTACAAAGACAACGGTTTGAGTTGAAGTATGTCCTCCACGATGATATAGCCACAAAAATCCGGGATTTCTTACAGGCTTATCTCACCTTGGATGAGTATGGCGCGACACAGCCTGATTTCTCCTATCCCGTTCATAGTCTATACCTTGACTCCGAGGATCTCCGGCTTTACCGCTCCACCATTAATGGTGATAGAAACCGTTATAAAATGCGGTTGCGCTTTTACGAACGAGGCGAAACGGCGCCCGTCTACTTTGAGATTAAGCGGCGCAGCGATTGCGCGATATCGAAGCTGAGAGGCAAAGTGCTTCGCGGGTCCGTGGAGACCCTGTTGGCCGGGCAAATGCCGGTGATGGCGGATTTGGCCGAACCT
>JAWOFY010000337.1:0-6017 GCA_046497285.1 Candidatus Hydrogenedentota bacterium | reverse complement strand
TCCTGATGATCTGGGGAAATGATATGCTTGCCTACTTCGGGGGCGCTGGCGAGGCGCCGGACCCTCTTGGTTTGGGCTACGCCCTGGTCTGGCTTGTGGCGCCCATGGTGACCTTATTGGTGGCCTCCTTTGTCTGGACGTGGATGCTCGCTCCCTACTACATGATCTATTGCGCCCTTGCTGGAGCGGTGCTGGTGGGGTCCGGAGTGGCGGCGTTGCCCAGGCCAGGTATCCGCGCCAGTGTTGCATGTCTAGTGCTCGGTATTGGCGCGTACGCGCACCTCGCCTATCCGGGGCCGATGCGAACGAACTACCCCGCTGTCTTCGAGCGCATCGCCTCGGAGCCAGTCCTAAGCGTTCCGGTGTACATTCAGCCGCATGTCCATTACTTTAGCAGCGAATACAATTGGTGGCTCCTGGAGTGGCCAGGATTCTTGCCCGAATTCATCCCTATTGAAACGAAGGAGGACGTGGTTCCCGCCATTCACGAACACGGGTTTCGTGAAGGGCTGGCTTGGGTCCTGCTTCATCATGTCGACATGAAGCAGGCCGTGGAAGTGTCCGCTCAGCTCAACGAAGCGGGACTCACGCACGAAACGTACACGCCGCCGGGAGGCTTGCCGCGTGTGACCTTGTACCGGCTGGAAAAGCCCACGGGATGACGCTCTCGGGCAGGGCGATGGCGGTATAAGCCGCATCGGCGCCGTCCTTTGTAATTGGGAAGTTCCCGAGTTTGAATATCGGCGGCGCTTCACGTTATACTTCCGGTGCTTGCCCTACGTGCCGGGGTGGCGAAATTGGCAGACGCGCCGGACTCAAAATCCGGTTCCCCTCGCGGGAGTAAGGGTTCGAGTCCCTTCCCCGGCACCATCATCATCCCCTCCTCCCGGCATCAAAAACAAAACCGGCCTACCCCTTAGAAGGAGGAAGCCGGTTTTCATGGGTCCAAAATTGGCTGGCGCAGGCTGTTGCGTTATTTGTTCGGCGGCGTGATCGCATCCTTGGCGGTTTTTGAAATACGAAACTTGAGAACGTCCTTGGCGGGAATGGTGATTTGTTCTCCCGTTGCGGGATTGCGCCCCTTACGCTCTTCCTGCCGCTGCACCACAAGTTTCCCTAGACCGGGCAAGTTGAACCCCACTTTCGCTTCTTGGTAGGCGAGGTTCACCAACTCATCGAGCACTTCCGAGACTTGCTTCTTCGGCAAGCCCGTCTTCTCGGAGAGATGCGACAAGATTTCCGCCTTGGTCATGGGCTTCTTTTCTGCTGTGTTGGCAGACGTGTTCTTCTTGGGTGGCATCGTTTGCTCCTTCCTGTTTGTTCCCACATTGCGAATGACAGAGAACGCGCCTTGGTGCTGGCGCATCCGGTTGGCGGTTTCCCCTGGGCGATTACGGTCCCTCCCTAAACGCCGCCGGAATGAACCTCTAACACTCTTTAAATACAGGTTAGCGAGCCGTTTGTCAAACTCGGGTTTGCGGCGACCCTCCTCAACTCCCTGCGTGCATTGACCAAAAGCGGCGTCGCTGTGTGTAAAAATGATATCATACGTTCCTGTTTGACCAAACATTTTTCCCTAACCTTACATACAAGATGTTCCCATGATAGTAGCGGCGCTAGGCGACATTCACGGTAATCTGCCCGCTTTCGAGGCGGTGCTTGAGGCCGTTGACGAAGCGGGCATTCACACCATTGTTAACACCGGCGATTGCGTGGTGGGATTTCCATGGCCCAATGAGGTGGTGGACATCCTTCGGCGCCGGGAAATACTGACGGCCCAAGGAGAGCGGGACCGCTTCGCCGTCCGCTTCTTGCGCAAGCAACAGACCCTGCGCAAAAAGTGGGGGGATTCGGAATTCCGTTCCGTCCAATGGACGCACGAGGCCGCCCGTCCGGACACGCTGGAATACCTCCGCAGCCTTCCCCGCCGCGGCTATCTTCACTTAGAAGGCCTCGGCATCACCGTGTGTCACGGGACCCTGACCAGCCAGTCCGAGGGACTTCACCCCGATGATGCCGAATCCCGTTTTCAGCGCCAGTGGGAGGAGGCGCGGAGTCACTTGGTCATCTTGGGCCGGACCCACGTTCCCTTCCACCGCTGGGTGGAGCGCACCCTGTTCGTCAATCCCGGCAGCGTGGGCATGAGCGAGGAGGGGCTGGCCCGCTACGCGCTCATTAACACCGAAACCGAACCTTGGAGCGTGGAGTTTCTCGAAGCGCGTTACGACGCGCAATTGGTTACTGAACAACGCGCAGCGGCGGGACTTGAGCCTCTGTAAGGTTCGCGCCTATCGGGGCCGCTCGCGGCCAGCCTCGGCGCATATGGCGTCGAAAAGCGCGCTCACCGGTTCGAGTTCAAAATCGGCGAAGTTGCGCGGATTGGTCCAGAACTCTTCCAACCTTCCCCGCCCTTCCCGTTCATACATGAGGACTTTCACCATCATCTGCGCTTTGTCTAATCCACGCACCAGACGCGCCTCGGGCGATTCAGCCTCGAGCAACTCGGCATGCAGCGCGGGGAGCCGCTCGCCAAAGCCTCCGAGCAAGTCTTCCGTCACTTCCTGTTCGGCTTGCGACTTGGAGGCGTGGAAATACGCGTCGCTCGAAGGCATGGGGATGTCCATGAAACGTGATTCGCAGAGGTCGTGGATAAGCGCCATGCTGACGGCTTTGTCCCGGTCGAACAACGCGGGATTGGCCTCGGCCATCAACAGGGTCATAAGCGCGACGAAATGACTATGCGCCGCCACGGATTCCGGCTCCGCCACGCCTCGCAAGACATATCCCGCCCGGGGCACGCGATCCAAGGGATGAATCTCTTGAAACAGGCGTAGCAGGCGGGCGGCGAGCGCATCTTTGGTGTTGGACGGATCGTCTGTCATGAAAGCCGGCGCTGAGAGCGCGCCGTTTACCCCTTCTTCATTTGTTGCCCAAAAGTGATACCTTCCGGGACCTAGCCGCCTGACGCTACAACTGGAAACTGCCGGAGAAGCATTTTGGCGGGGCATCAGGCGATTCACGCTCGGCCATCTTGGGACACCCGCGGCTTGCGTGCTGGGGGTTAAGGTTCGCGCGAAAGCCGATCCTCGATACGTCGCAAGGTCTCGTGGATGGCGTTTAAGGTCTCCAATGCGGTCACTTCGTTTACCGCGGGTTGAGGCGCGGTTGGCGCCGCGGATGGGGACGCCGCGTCTTGTTGATCCGTAATGCGGTCGCGTTGGTTCAAGGCCGTATCACGAAAGTCATCCGTGTTTTCGATGCCGATAACGGTGACTAACGCGCCGCCTTGTTGGCCGCTGCTTCCCGCCGTCTCCACGGCGAGCCCCTTTAAGCCGAGCCGCCGCATAACGGGGCCCTGATAGACTCGCAAATCGGTGATCTTCTCTAGCGGGATGGTTTTCTCTTCGCGCATCCAGATGCCTCGGAACACCTTGAGATCGCGGCTAGTGAGCACTACCCGGAGATTTTGGTAATAGCGGCCCCAATACCAACTGGCGACGAACGGAACAAAGACTAGGAAAGGTATACCCACCACGCTCGCGGCGCAAACTATGGCGGTGGCCAGGACGCGATAGGTCACGGCGTTTGGCGAAAACGCGGCTTCCTGAAGTATTCGTTCGCGTATTTGAGCCGTCATGATGTTGTCTCCTAAGGGTTCCCCAATAAGGATGCGCCTACCTCAATAAAACCCGTGTATACTCTATTATATTACGGTCGTACTATGACAGAATTCGGCTGTTCTGTCAACTGCTTGGTGGTAAAGCGGCGGACTTCACAACCGAGCTCTGAATGCGGTTTATGTAGGGCTGACGTCCATAAGGGCTTGAACGTTGTGGACGTGGGCGGCGGCTTCCTCGTAGTCCACCAGTCCGCTGGTGTAGAGGTCCTTGATGGAGCGGTCCAGGGTGGTCATGCCTTCCTTGCCGTGGGTTTCGAGGATGCTGTGGACTTGGTGGGTTTTTCCTTCGCGGATGTGATTGGCCACGGCGGTGTTGTTGCGCAAGACTTCGCACGCCAATACGCGGCCTTCGCCCCCGGCCTTGCGCAGAAGCCGTTGGGAAACGACGGCGAGCAAGGTCATGCTGAGTACGAACCGGACTTGCTGCTGTTGTTCGCCGGGAAATACGTCGATGATCCGGTCCACCGTTTGGATGGCGTCGTTGGTGTGGAGGGTCGCCAGGACCAAGTGGCCGGTCTCGGCGGCGCGCAAGGCGGCCTGAATGGTTTCGAGGTCGCGCATCTCCCCGATGAGGATGACGTCGGGGTCCTGCCGCAGGACGAATTTTAGCGCCTGCGAGAACCCGTGCGTGTCCCCGCCGATCTCGCGTTGATCCACGATGCTTCGCCGGTGGTAGTGGACGAATTCGATGGGATCTTCAATGGTGATAACGTGGCTTTCGCGCTGGTGGTTGATCACGTCGATGAGCGAGGCCTGCGTGGTCGTCTTGCCATGGCCGGTGGGACCCGTGACCAGGATGAGGCCTTGGCGGGCCGCGGCCAACTCTTCGATGACGGGCGGCAGCCCCAGGCTGTCAAGCGAAGGAATCTCGTCGGGAATTGGGCGGAAGGCCGCCGTGACCGCTTGGCGCTGGAGATAGACGTTGACGCGGAAACGATGCTTGCGCCCCACCGCGAAGGAGAGATCCAACTCCTTGTGCTCTTCAAAGTAAGCGATCTGCTTTTCGGTGAGCAAGGAATAGATCATCTCGCGGGTTTGCTCTGGCGTGAGGCTTTCGCCGCGCGTGCGCATCAACCGGCCGTTTAAGCGCAACATGGGCGGCGCGCCGGCGCTGATCAGTAAGTCGGACGCGCTTTCCCGGACGACTTGATCGAACAAGTCGTGCATTGAAGGCGTGTTCAATATCGTATCCCTTTCTCGCTGTTACTTCGGGGCGCTCGCGAACGATTGCGCGAGCCGTTCCCGCCACACGGCGCCATCATTGGACACCCATGATAAAGGAGGCTCGGTGCTGTTGCAATGCCCGTATCCTAGCGCCGCGTTTGCCGGGCGAATTCGGGGGCGCTCATCTGATTATCGAGACTTCCTCGGTCAACTCAATGCCGAATTCGTCCCAGACCCGCTCCTTGCACAGGGCGATGAGCGCGAGGATATCTTCGCTCGACGCATTGGCCTCGTTCATGATGAAGTTGGCGTGTTTCTCGCTGATGACGGCCCCACCCTGGCGCGCGCCTTTAAGCCCGCAGGCCTCGATGAGTTGCCCCGCGTGTCCACCGGACGGATTCTTGAAGACGCTGCCGCAGCAATTCCCCTGGGGCTGGGTGCGCCGCCGCCGGGCGATGTAATGCTCGTAGATCGCCTGCTGATCCGTGGCGGAGCGTTCAAACCGGAATGTCCCCCCGAGGATGAGCCCGCCGGGCGGACAGAACCGCTGACCCCGGTACCCATAGAGCGCGGGCTCCATCGGAACCGTCCGGCGGCCATCCACGTCAATGACCTCGGCCGATTCCAGAAGCGCGCAGGCGGATCCGTTTACCGTGCCCGCGTTCATGTAGATGGCCCCCCCCACCGAGCCGGGGATGCCAGTCAGCGCGCCCGCGCCGTCGTAATTCTCGGGGACCATGAGTTCGCGGACAACCGTGTCCAGTTCGACGCCCGCTTCGACCCAATAGCGGTCCGCGCCCAGGGGAAGGAGCTGCTTCAAGCCCGTCGTGATAAGTACGATACCCGGAAAGCCCTCATCCGCGATGAGCACGTTGGAGCCGCCGCCGAGCACAAGCTTGGGTTCCCTTTGCTCGCGCATCCATGCATAAGCCGCGCAGGCTTCGTCAACGGAGCGGGGCAACAGGGCGAGCCGGGCGGGACCGCCCACCTTATACAACGTGAGCGGCGCAAGCGGATAATTCGTGGCGGTGCATTCACAGGGTGTGGTAGTCATGGGCGCATTATGCCACAAGGGAGGCCCTCCGGTCTTGCGGCGGACGCCAATCGCCGGATAAGTCAGCCCAAGATATATTGATGTCCTTGTTACTCGCGCCTGAAAAGGAAATTCATCCTC
>JAWOFY010000298.1:0-6740 GCA_046497285.1 Candidatus Hydrogenedentota bacterium | reverse complement strand
CAATACGAGGGTTCCCGGCGTGCTTGGGGAATGGCCATGGCGGGCTGCGCACTGCTGGCGAGGGGCGCGGCGGATGGCGCGGCCGCGCAAGATGACGCAGCGGAGCAAGGCCGGCAGGCGCGTGAAGAGCCAGTGGAATCTCATCCCCGGCTATTCTTCAGCGCGGGGGAAGCGGAGCAAATCCGGGAGCGGAATGATTCCGATCCGCTGCTTGCCGATGCGTGGTCCGTGTTACGTGATCAAGCGGACGCCATGCTCGATTTGGATCCCATCGAGCGGGAGCAAGTCGGCCGGCGTTTGCTTGGCGTGTCGCGTACGGCATTGAGGCGCGTGAGCTACCTCGCCTTCGCGTATCGCATGACGGGCGAGGAAGCCTATCTTGATAAGGCGGAGGAGGAAATGCTCGCGGCGGCGGGATTTAGCGACTGGAATCCCAGTCATTTTTTGGATGTGGGCGAAATGACCGCCGCCCTCGCGATTGGTTACGACTGGCTTTACGACGATTTGAGTTCCGAAAGCCGGGAAACCATTCGCGAGGCTATCGTGGATAAGGGACTCCAGACCTCGTTCGACCAGGCAGGCTGGTGGGTCGACGCGACCAACAACTGGTCCCCCGTCTGCCATGGGGGACTGACCATGGGCGCATTGGCGGTAATGGAGGATGAACCGGCACTCGCCGAAGACGTGATCGTGCGCGCCATGGAAAACATCCACCGTCCCATGAACGCCTACGGTCCAAACGGCGGGTATCCGGAAGGGCCGGGGTACTGGAGTTATGGCACAAGTTTCAACGTGCTATTGATAGACGCGCTCGCGTCGGCCTTGGGCCAGGATTTCGGGCTCAGTGAGCACGAGCGCTTCATGGCGTCCTCGTCGTACTATCTTCACATGCACGGGCCGACATTGGGCTATTTTAACTACAGCGACAACAGTGAATCCTCGTCGGTGAATCCGCCCATGTACTGGTTCGCCCGCAAGCTGGACGAACCCAGTCTCTTGTGGATGGAGCAGCGCAAATTGGCCGAATTTGTCGAGACCACGCCATCGGCCTCAGGCTCGGGCGGCCGGCTGTTCCCCTTCTTGCTGATTTGGGCGCCAACATTCGATACAGTGGATCCGCCCGCCGAATTGCACTACGTGGATAAGGGGGAACCTCCCGTGGGCGTTCATCGCACCGCATGGGACGAGAACGCTACGTACATCGGCATCAAAGGCGGTTCACCGAGCGCCCCACACGGGCAGATGGATGTAGGCTCCTTCGTCATGGATGCTCAGGGCGTCCGGTGGGGTGTCGACCTGGGCGTGCAGAGCTACCATTCGATCGAGGCCGAGGGGATGAACCTCTGGGACACGTCGCAGGACGGCGATCGCTGGACTGTCTTCCGCTGGAACAACCGGAGCAAGAACACGCTGGTAGTCAATGACGAACTCCAGCGGGTGGACGGAACCGCGCCCATCATCGCGTTCTCCGACGAGCCCCCCATGCCGCACACCATCACCGACATGAGCGAGGTCTACGAAGGCCAACTCGCGGAGTCCGTACGAGGCGCGGCGCTGCTCGAAAACGGCGCCGTGGTGATTCAGGACGAGCTGAAGGCTTCGGATGACACTGCCGAAGTGCGCTGGGGCATGGTCACGCGGGCGGATGTTGAGATTGTGGACAGCAATCAAGCCATCCTCCGCGAAGACGGCGAGGAACTCGGCTTCCACGTCCTTGAAGGCGAGGGGGTATCCCTGGAGATCTACAATACCGAGACGCCCCCAAAGGAGTACGATCATGCAAATCCCGGCACTCGCATGATCGGGTTCACCGTAAATGTCGAACCCGATGCCGAGGCGCGGTTCACGGTGCTGCTGAATCCAGGCGGACTGGCGGAGGATCCGCCAAGCATCAGCCCACTGAGTGAATGGTAAATCGTTTCAGGGGGTTGAGGCCGCCGCTATCGCTGCCGGCCTCAACCCCCTGGCTACCTTTTTCCAAGGTAAATATGGGAGGAGAGCTCGATGATGCGCCGAACGGTTCTTGTGACGGTTATCGCCGCGTGTTTGTTAGTCAGCGCCGCTTCGGCAGAGGAACGAACGATCACCCGCACTGAGCTGCTCGACAAAGTCTCCGGCTTCTGGCTCGGTCAACTGGTGGGAAACTATTTGGGCTTTCCGTTCGAAAACGTGTACGTTGAGGAAGCCATTCCAGTGCTGGTGGATAAGTACTATACGCCGTTCAATGCAGACGGCCTGCGGATTAACCGGGACGACCACCGCGCCTATGCCCCCTATATGTTCACGGCTTTCGACGGCGCCTATAGCGACGACGACACCGACATTGAGTTCGTCACGCTTCACGCCATCGAAGAGCACGGTTTGGACATCAATTACGAACAGATTACCGACGCCTGGAAAACCCACATCAACCGGCGCATATGGGTGTCAAACCGCACAGCCCGCGATTTGATGGATGAGGGGCTGATTCCTCCGCAAACGGGCACGAAGGAGAACAATCCCAACTGGTTCCAGATTGATCCGCAACTGGTTAACGAGATCTGGAGCGCCTTTTATCCCGGCCTGCCTAACAAAGCGGCGGAACGGGCCGAATGGGGCGCACGCATCACCAACGATAGCTGGGGCGTGCATCCCACCATTGTGTACGGGGTGATGATAAGCGAGGCGTTCTTCTCTGACGACCCATTGCATTTGGTCGAAACCGCCATGGAGCACATTCCTGCCGAGGGCCCTTTCCATGAGGGCATGGCCGACCTTTTGGACTGGTACGAGGAGGATCCGGATGACTGGCGCGCGACCCGTCAGAAGCTCCACGACAAGTACTATCATTACGACGAGGACGGCTACCAGGCGCCCGTGTCGGTGGTATCGTCACTCATAAATGGTCTGTGCGGGGTCATGGCGGTGCTCTACGGCGAGGGTGACTTTGAAAAGACCGTCGGGATCGCTGTCAGCGCCGGATACGACTGCGACAATCAAGCCGCCACGGCCGGTGGTCTCATCGGCGTCATGCATGGCGCAAGTGTTATCCCCGAGAAGTTTACCCACGACTGCCTGCCACGCGGCCGTTGGGATAAACCGTTCAACGATGCGTACATCAACTACAGCCGCGATGAACTGCCCATTCACAACACGATCTCCGGCATCGTGGAACGGATCGCCAACATTGCCGAACAGGCCATAGTACAGGAGGGTGGGGCGAAGTTGGAGCAAGACGGAGAGATTGTCTACCGGCTTCCGTAACCATGGACGTGGTTGAGGGACGTGGTGAGTGACAATTCATTCGATGTGGCCGCTGCACAAGGCACAATGCCCCCTTGCAAGGGGGATCAAGGGGGATGTCACGCCGTGGAGTGGCGTCTCTATCCGTGGCCAGTGGATTCTGTTGAGGTGTCAAGGAGATATGCGGTGAGCGCCCGCCATTCCCGGAAATCCGGCACAAGCAGATCGGCCCCGGCGTTGATGAGCCGTTCGCGCTTCTCCCAATTCCACCCTTCCCCGCCGGTCTCGTCCGAGGCCACGCCAAGGGCCGTGCAGCCATGTTGCTTGGCGTTTTGCAACTCCACGGGACCGTCGCCAACCACCAACACTTCCGCGCCTTGGAGCTGATGGTCTTCGAGAATGCGCCGAATGACCTGTTCTTTGTTGTGCGCTTCGCCCGGGCCTTCCTTGGCCCCGTGAATGCCCCCATCAAAGAACTCCGCGGCTCCCAGCCGGGCCGCCTCGTTCTCCACGTCCTCGTGGTCGGTTCCGCTGGCGAGATACAACACGGCGCCCCGGTCGCGCAGCGCGCGGAGGAATTCCAGGCTCCCCCGGACTGTCGCCTGTTCCACGGTGAGTTCGCCCCGGTCCAGCCGTTGGAGGCGTTCGCGCACGGGTTTCATAAGGCGCTCGTTATAGATGGCCTTGTAGCCGCGCGCGTCTAGTATCTGGTCCTCAGGCACACGGCCGCGCCGGCGCGCTAGTTCGACGAGGCGCTCCATCTGAAGGATGGTGTTCATGCCCGTTGTCTCGTCAATGAGGGCCTCAACCTCTTGTTGGATTTCCGGCGTAACCTCTCCGCCGCCCGCGATCATTTCGGCCATCATGGGCGCCATAATCCGCTGCCACCCCTCGCGCAGAAGACTGATGGTCCCATCGAAATCAAACAAGACCCGCCGGAACCGCCCTTGGGGAAAACTCCGCACGAGTTCCGTATTTGCGCCCGCGTCCATACGCTGGTCCTTTGCGTGGCTACTCGTCCCCGTATTGGAGCAGCGTGTGAATGGGAAGCCCTTCGAGCTTGTCGCGTCCGTTTAGGAACGTTAGTTCGATGACGAAAGCCGCCTCGACAATTTCGGCGCCCAGCTCCCGGACCAGCTTCGCCATGCCCGCCATGGTGCCGCCCGTGGCGAGGAGGTCATCCACCAGCACCACCCGGTCACCAGCCTCCAGCGAGTCGGCGTGAATCTGGAACGTCTCCGTGCCGTATTCCAGCTCGAACTCCACCGTCAACGTGGCCGCCGGGAGCTTACCCTTTTTCCGGACCAGCACAAAAGGAAGCCCCATCGCGTAGGCCAAGGGCGCGCCAAACACGAATCCCCGGGCTTCGGCTCCAACGATGGCGCCGAGGTTCTTCTCGCTGTAGCGCTCGGCCCAGCCATCAATGATATACCGAAAGGCGTCGCTGTTCTCCAGCACCGGCGTGATATCCTTGAACTGAACCCCTGGCTTAGGGAAGTCCGGCACATTGCGGACAAGGGCGGCAAGATCCATGGTGATACGAACTCCTTCGCGTTATAGGGTAAGCCATTACCCATAATGAAGTGGGCCGCTACTCTCCTTTAGTGCTTCGTCAGCCCTTAATTTGTGGATACCCCGATTGCGTCGGACGTAGCCTGCCATGCTGTCACAAATCGAATTCATCCCATAGGGATGACAGCCGGTAGCCGGGGGTTGAGGCCGCGTGCGATAGCATGCGGGCGATACCCCCGGAATCAGATACACCCAATACCGACCCCTTTAGGGGTCGCAGAACCTTTGTGAACGGGGCTGCTGTGTCCCCTGCCGACGAGTTTTTGGAACATGCATTATGTATCAGAGCGCCACGCTCCCCATCGTGGCGCAATAAATTGCCGATAGAGAACCGGCCCCCCAACACCTACTCGAACTGCCCGGCATGTTCCTGCACGTAGGTTCGGAGCCGTTTCATGACATCGTTTTCAATCTGCCGAATCCGTTCTCTAGTCAATCCAAACTGGCGCCCGGTTTGTTCAAGGGTATGCGCCTTTCCGTCTATCAGCCCATAGCGATACTTGATGATGTTGGCCTCCCGCTCGCTTAGCTCCTTCATCAATTCTTGAAGCTGCTGATCAATCTCAATTTGCTCGATAGCGGCATTACTGGCCGTTGGCTCCAGGGCGTCCGGAATGCCCCGGCTGTCCCCTTCGCTTGCCGTTTCCATATTGTCGAGCGGGGTAATTTCTTCCACGAAGGATTGAAGCTTCTTGGCCTCGGCCACTTTGATGCCGAGCTGTTCGGCCATTTCTTCTGGCTCCGGCCGCCGGCCTGTGCGGGTATAAATTTCTTCGGCTTTCTTTTTGTACCGGGCCACATTGTCCGTAACATAAACCGGGATTCGCACCGTGCGGCCGTAATTCGATAACGCCCGCGTCACGGCTTGGCGGATCCACCACGTGGCATATGTCGAAAACTTGAATCCCCTATCAGGGTCGAAACGCTCCACCGCCTTCATCAGGCCCACATTGCCTTCTTCAATGAGATCCAAAAGGGGCAAGCCGTAATACAGGTACTTCTTGGCAATGCTAACCACGAGCCGCAAGTTGGATACAATCAGCTTGCGGCGGGCTTCTCCATCGCCCGCTTGGGCAGCCTTGGCCAGACGGATCTCTTCCGAGGCGGACAAAAGGGGGATCCGGGAGATCTCCGCCAAGTAGCGACTCAATCCGTTTTCACGCGGATCCGGCATTTAGTTCCTCACAACTGCGGTCAAGCCCACCCCCGCAATAGGGACAGATTCTCACCGATCACATTCCACTTTTAGCTTGGACGCCCTTGCAACTAGGAACAAGCGCGCCATACTTCACCATTCTCCCCAGCCGCGGCGCTTCTGCAATGCCATTTACGAAGGACGGGGAAACCGGGGAGTTATTTGGGGACCTGCGAAGCCGCGAAAAATCAAAGCACTCTTCTCCCCCACGGCCGCTGTCTCGCCCGCAGGCCGCCAGGGGACAATAAACTGCTAACGTCCGCTCTTTCCACAACGGGCCCCGTCTAAACCAATCATTGGCATTGTAGCGCCCATATCGATGACATTCAAGACCATGACCGCCGTCATTTCCCCCAAAGGCTGGGATGAATTCACAAAACAAAGTATGCCATAGTACCCAAGGCTTTGGGAAAACGTCCCCTTAAAAAGAGAACGAGCCTCTCTCCATCATGGTTAAGCCGAGAGGAAAACAAGAAGTGTTCCGGCGGTTTTAGCAGGGGGTTGCGTTCGCCCAGCTTGGGAATCCACGCTGGCGTAGTTCGGCTTAAGATTCTATGGGCGAGGGAAAAGACCTGGCTGGAGAAAGGGATTACCTCATGAGATTTACGCGGCGGGAATTCATAAGAACAAGCGCTGCCGTGGCGGCGGCCGTGGGGCCCTGGAGCAAGTTGCGGGCGGAGGTGGACATTCGCCTGAGCGCCTGTGATTGGTCATTACAAATGAGCGCTAACCCCGAAGGCCTCGACTTGGC
>JAWOFY010000227.1:0-10926 GCA_046497285.1 Candidatus Hydrogenedentota bacterium | reverse complement strand
GAGGTGCGGGATATCATTAAATATGGACAACTCCACCATCTTGGGGTCGATGAGCATGAGCTGCAGCTCTTCGGGCGTCTTGGTGAAGAGCAAGCTGGCGAGCAAGCTTTTCACGCACACGGTTTTGCCCGCCCCTGTCGCGCCAGCCACCAGCAAGTGAGGCATCGCCGCCAGATCGGCTATCATGGTATCACCCGCGATATCCTTGCCCAGCGCGAGGGGAAGCGCGCCTTTATGCCGCTGGAAGGCCTTGGATTCCAGCAGCTCGCGCACCACCACAGCCTCGGGCTCATGGTTCGGCACTTCAATACCCACCCGGCCCTTGCCCGGGATAGGGGCCTCCACCCGGACGCGGTGGGCCTTGAGGGCCAACGCCAAGTCGTCGGCCAAGGAAAGGAAGCGGCTTACCTTAATCCCCGGAGCGGGCTCCAGTTCATACCGGGTAATGGTGGGCCCCCGCGTCACATCCGTCACCTGGGCTCGAATATTAAAGGTTTTGAGCGTCTCTTCGAGGTGAAGGCTGGTCTGTCGCAACATGGAACTCATGTCGCGCTGATTGTTTTTACAGGGCTGCTCCAAGAGGTTGAGCGCTGGTTTTGTGTACCGTTTCGGGTACACGTAATCCGGCGGCAGTTCCTCTTGGTCCGGGGTTTTCCGCCGCGGCATGGGGGCCGACTGTTGTTTGGCTTGGGTTGCAACGACGGGGGCCGCTCCGTTCGGCGGCTCTTCGCCTTCCACCCGCTTCACTTTTCCCGCTTGCATCAAGGCGGCATTCTCCGCGGCTGTCCGCTGTTCGTCGCTCAGCGCCGCCGGCAAGCACGTCTCTTCACCGGTATCAGCCCCGGTATCCGCAGTGGAATCTTCCTCATTTCCGCCTTCCGTGACATCAAACGGGGCCGATGAAGATGCGGCCTCCGGCTCTTCGTCCTTCGCGCCGGGTACAGCGCCGAACGGCCATGCCTCTGGTTCGGTGGCGGCGGAATTGGGCTGCGGCTCCATCGGCGGCCGGATGCGGATGCTGCTGGGATCGCGTTCCTTGCTGGCCGCAGCCGGAGCAGACTCCGCTTGCCGGTTGGGCCTTTTGGCCGTTTCCGCCTTCGCGGCTCCTTGCTTGTCCGGTTTCGAGAGCGCCCGCTCCCGCCGGGCCATTTGCGCGCGATGCAGGGCTTCCCACAGTTCCACGATGCCTTTAAGCGTAAGCACCGCGAGTCCATGAAGCATGGCGAACCAGCGCACAAACAGGAAATCGGTGGCGAGAAGAATACCCACAAGGATTAGGGTAACCACAATGACGTTGGCGCCCACAACACCGAACAGCGGAAGGATGATGCTGCCCAAGAAAGCGCCCACAGCCCCGCCGAACAACTCTTGATCAGGCCCCGGCGCCGAGTTCACATGAAGACAGCCCGCCGTGGCGATCATCAGAATCACAAAACCCACGATTCGGGTGAGAAACCGATCCAGCGGCGAATGACCAAACACGATAACGCCCCACACCGTCAAAATGCAGTAGGACACATGGGCGGCGTAACCGAAAAGAAGGGTAAGGACTCCCGCCACCACGGCGCCCGGCATTCCCAAGGCGTTGGGCGTGTGTTCCAAGCCGTCAATATGGCGGCTGACGGCCCCCTGGTCCCCGTCCGTGACAAGGGCCAGAAACAGGAAGACCGCCAACGCCAGGATAAGGACGCCAAGTATCTCCGAGCGCCGTTCGGCCGGTATCCTGGCTTTCTTGGCCATGGTTCGATCTCCGCCCGCTGAATCATTACCCACTTAAAGTAAACCGTAGTTTAACAGAGACGCAACGCAGAATCAACCAAATGTTGTGGTTCTCGTAAAGGTTAAACCCCAATGACTGGTTATCTGTGTTCGCCTTCCGCTGCCTCCGGCTTTGTTGAGTCATGCCCGCGAGCAGCTCCCGCGCCAGGAACGCAAGCGTACCGAACCGCGCCGCGCTTTTTCAAGGGAAAAGGCCTTCCCTCAATCGCCGGATAAGGATTCGCAAGAACCGTATCGCCGCCTTTCAGGCGGCTCATAAATGCCGGCGAGACGCCGGCGGTACGTTCTCACCCATTGGGTGAGGATGAATTTCCTTTTCAGGCGCGAGTAACAAGGACATCAAGATATCTTGGGCTGACTTATCCGGCGATTGGCGGCCTTCCTCACCACCGGTTGGGGTGGCGTGCTTGCTGTTTGCAAACCCCGGCCCTCCGGGCTCGCGGCTTCAAAAGGGGATGTTGTCCTCGGAAGCAGCGTTCGCACCTCGCAATTGGCGGCCTCCATCGCGGGTTAACCCAACGCTTCAGCCGGAAAGGAGAAGCACGCGGGGATAGCAAGGGGCCGCATTTTTGAAAACGGGCGGCGGACAGTGACGATTCTTTGTCACTCTGCCGGCGGCGCTGCGTTTGGGTTGGCGCTTGGAAACGGCTTCAACGCCTTGTTTTGGGCTCCTTCCGTGTGATTTTGAGCAAAACCGTCTGTTTCCTGCCCCTTCTTTTGTGTTTTCCAGGTGGCATGCAAATTGCTAACTTGTCTGTGGCGGTTGCTAGGTTCCCTTCGCCGCCGCCAATGGTTTTCGCTGCTGATTCTCGTTCAATAACAAGGAAGCACCCCCGAGGGCTTCCCCTGTACAGGGTAGAGAGGGAGATATTGCCATGCCAACTTTCAGCTATGTCGCACGAACCCGGTCGGGCAAGCGTCAGCGCGGCAAGGCCTCCGCCGACAACCGCCAAACGCTGACGCAAACCCTGCAAAAACAGGGCCTGACTCTTGAGCGCATTGAGGAGCGCCCCGCCGGTTTTCTGGGCACCCTCATAGGAAAAGAGCGGCCAGTCAAAGTAAAAAGCTCGGAGGTGATGATATTCACCCGGCAGCTTTCCACCATTGTCAATGCGGGTCTCCCTCTCCTTCAAGGACTGGATATTCTTTCTGAACAGACCGAGGACGTGAAATTCGCCAAGGTTATTCGCGAGATCGGTCAGGCCGTGGAGGCGGGAGAGACATTTTCCGAGGCGCTGAAGCGCTATCCCCGCGTCTTTCCCGACCTATATGTGAGCATGGTGCGCGCGGGCGAGGCGTCCGGCGACCTCGACGGCGTACTTGTGCAGCTCGCCGAATACATGGAAGCCATGGCGGAACTGCGCCGGCGCATCCGTTCGGCGATGACGTACCCCGTGGTCGCCTTCGGCATGATTGTGCTCATAGCCGTGGGGCTGATTGTGTGGGTGGTGCCCCAGTTCGAACAGATTTTCGCCAGCTTCGGACAGGAATTGCCCGCTCCCACGCAAATGCTCATTAACATCAGCAACGTCCTGCGGAGCTGGCAGGCCTTCCTCGCCGTGGGGATCGCCGCCGCTGGTATCCTCGCGTTTCGCATCTACGCCGAGACGCCCGTGGGCCGGTATAACGTGGATGTAGCGAAACTCCGGCTGCCCATTTTCGGTAAATTGTTACGTAAAGTGGCGATCAGCCGCTTCGCCCGCACCCTGAGCACCTTGACCCGTAGCGGCGTGCCCATCCTGGGCGCTCTCGAAATCGCCGAACGCACCTCGGGCAATGAAGTGTTTGCCCGGGCGGTGCGCGCCGCGGGAGAAGGCGTGCGCAATGGCGAAACGCTAGCGGCCCCGCTGGCGCGCAGCGAGGAATTCCCTTCCATGGTCACGCGGATGATCGGCGTTGGCGAAAAGACCGGCGCGCTGGAAACCATGCTGAGCAAGATCTCGGAGTTCTACGATTCGGAGGTGAGGGCGGCCGTGGATGGGTTGACCAGTATGATCGAGCCCATTCTGATTATGCTCATGGGT
Source organism: Candidatus Hydrogenedentota bacterium (assembly GCA_046497285.1). Lineage (GTDB taxonomy): Bacteria > Hydrogenedentota > Hydrogenedentia > Hydrogenedentales > SLHB01 > SKRY01. The sequence goes on along the minus strand of JAWOFY010000227.1, from coordinate 7,123 downwards.
ATCGTGGTGGGCAGTATTGTGGTAGCGCTCTTCATGCCGATTCTGCAACTTTCGACCTTGGTCTAAGACATGATGGGGTGAGTGGCCCGAGGGGACCGGCGGGCGGCCCTTGTCCAAGAGACGGGGGCCGCCCCGGGTTATTTCGTTCCTCAGCCAAGCAGACCTTGAATCTGCTCAACAAGAGGCAACACGATCTGGTGATAAATGTAGCGGGCGGCGCTGTTCACGCGGCTCCGGAAAGGCCCCCAAAACAGGTAAAGCGCCACGAGCAGGAGAAAAATCGTCTTGCCGCTTGTGGCCACTCCTTTAAGCCGCTCCCATCCCCACCAGCCCAGGCGCGCGGTTCGTTGTCCCAAGCCCAGAAAAGCGCGGCGAACCGCCCAGCCGAGATCGCTCTCGTGGGGAAGCCCCCGGCTTCGCTTCGCCAATCCATCCGGCGCACACCGGACGGTGAGTAAGGTGCGGCCGACCTGAAGCTGCCCGCCTGGCCGGAGAATGCGGGAGCGGATGGGCCCCGCCGATTTGCCGTTCACCGTGGCGGTGGGCCTATCCAAGCTACGGACCCGGTAACCATCCGACACCACCGTGATCAAGACGTGTTGGGGCTGAATCGAGGTGTCGAGCCGGAGGTAAACGTGGCACGAGGGGTCGCTTCCCAAATGGACGGGCGTGCGCACAAGCGGAAATTCCGTGCCGTCCTCGGGGCCGTTCAAGACAACGAGCGCGTCGGTTTGGTAGGGCGTCGTCATGAAGAATCCCCCTTTCGCTCCCTTTCGGAGGACTGTCCCTCCCGGAAGGTGAGTTCGTCATCCACCATCAACACCTCCACAACGCTCCCGCGCCGGAACTGCTCCTCCACCACCATCGCGCTGATGGGGTTGATCACCAGCCGTTCGACGGTCCGCCGCAGTTCCCGGGCGCCATAAGCGGGGTTGTAGCCCTTCTGCGCAAGGTGTTCGTACGCCCCTTGGTAGACATGGAGGCCGATGCCCTTGCTCTTGAGACGGCCCTCCAATTCGCCAAGAATCGACGCTAGGATACTGCGGATGTCCTCGAACAAGAGCGGACGGAACGGCGCGATCTCGTCAATCCGATTGATAAATTCGGGCCTAAAATGCTTTTTAAGGGCGTCCAGCAACTCCTGGCTTTCTACTTCCTTGGAGGCGCTCTGGTTCAAGATGTCCGCCCCAATATTCGACGTGAAGATAACCATGCAATTCCGGAAGTTGACCAACCGGCCCACGCTGTCCTTCAGGCGGCCCTCGTCCAGAAGCGGCAGCAACACATCAAACACCTTGGAATGGGCCTTCTCGATTTCGTCAAAGAGCAGCACGGAGAAGGGCCGGTTGCGCACGGCTTCCGTGAGTTGGCCCTCCTCGCCGTAGCCCACGTAGCCAGGCGGCGCCCCGACCAGGCGGGACACGCTGTGAGCCTCGCTATACTCGGACATGTCGAAGGTGATGAGATGGGCCTCGGAGCCAAAGACATAATCCGCCAGTGTCTTGGCCATCTGTGTTTTGCCCACGCCGGTGGGGCCAAGGAAGAACAGGACCGCGTCGGGCCGGTTCGGGTCAGCCAGCCCCGCGCGGCTTTTCTTCGCCGCCGCCACCACGCGGGACACGGCTTCGTCCTGTCCGATGATGCGCTGCTTGAATTTCTGTTCCAGCCCCTCAAGGCGCTGGCGTTCCTCGGCGGTTATCTCCTCGATGGGAACGCCGCTCATCTGGCTGACCACCTTGCGGATGTCGTGAGGCGTGACTTTGTCTCGTTCGATGAGAGGGGCGCCATGCTCGAACATATCGGGCCGGTTCTTCGTGGCCACCTCGTAGAGGCGGCGCCGCGCACAGGCCTGGTCCACCACATCTATCGCCTTGTCCGGCAGATACCGGGCGGGCATGTAGCGCGTGGTCAGCGTTATGGCGGCGTGCAGCGCTTTCCGGCTAATGCGGACGCCGTGGTGTTTCTCGTAGGAAGGCCGAAGCTGGTTCAACACTTCCCATGCCGCGCCTTGGCTCAAGGGTTCCACCCGGACCATCTGAAAGCGGCGGTCCAGGGCGGAATCCTTTTCAATGCACTTGCGGTATTCCTCCAACGTCGTGGCGCCGATGCAGCGAATCTCGCCCCGCGCGAGCGCGGGCTTGAGAAGATTCGCCAGGTCTACCGCGCCGCCCCCAGCGGAGCCCACTCCCATGATGAGGTGAATCTCGTCGATAAACAGGATAATGTTCCGCGAATGCTTGAGCACTTCGAGAAGCTCCGAGACTTTTTCCTCAAAAGCGCCCCGGTACTGGGTCCCTGAGGTTAAGGACGCAATGTTGAGTTCGAGAAAGCGGTAGCGGCTCAAGGCCTCGCCACCCTTTCCCTTGCTCCCCGCCAACGCCATACCTTCCACGATCTGGGTCTTGCCGACCCCGGGCTCGCCTACGAGCATGGCGTTGTTCTTGCCTTTGCGCGAAAGAATCTCGAGGACCTGGCCGATTTCACGATCGCGGCCGATGACCGGCCCGATTCTCCCCTCGCGGGCCGCCTTGGTCAGATCGCGGGTCACGCCCTCCAGGGGGCTGGTGAAACGCTCGCTAGCCTCCTCTGAGTCCCCCTGGGCCTGTTGCGATCGTTCATCCTTTCGTGGGCGATCCGGGCCGCCGCTCTTCATCTTGAGCAGACCGTCCCGCAAGGCGTTCAGCATGGCGCCACGGTTCAACTGGAGCCGATCCATGGCCCGGGCGGGCGCGCCATGGGGATCGGCGAGCATGGCCATCAACACGTGGCCACCGCCGGGCGAGGCATGCCCCATACGGCGGGCGATGCGGCCCGCCTCGTTCAAGACGGCCGCGCACCGCGGGGTATAGAAGACGTCTCGTCCCGCCACGGGCAAAACGCCCTGCCACGCTTCCCGGTGGAGCTCGCGCACAATGGTGTTAAAGGTTCGGAAATACTGTTCGGCGAACACGCGGGGCAGTCCGGCGGTCTTTTCAACGGTCATTTCGAAAAGATGTTCCACCCCCACATAAGGCAGTCCCCGCCGCGCGCTCAAGGCGGCGGCGTCGTCCAGCAATCCGCTGATTTCAGGCGACACAGAAACTTGCACAACAGTCTCCCCGCAAGGTACCTGGTTGACCGAGTCACGGTATTCTCAAAGGAATAGCCGTACAGTACAGGCGTGGACGGGGGCGGCGCAAGTCCCGCCCTTCCTCCCGTGCTAACGGATTTTGCGACTAGGGAAGCGTTCAGGCTACAATACCGTCCGTAGAAACCGAAGCCAGCATCTGGGAGGTTCTGAATATGGATATGAATCGCCGCCGATTTTTGCAATACTCCGCGAGCGCCGTGGCGGCCGCTTCGTGGGGAGCGCCGCGACTCGCCTGGGGCGAGGAGGCGGCTGCGGGAACCGTTGCCACCACCAAGCACATCTTGGGCGACACCGGCATTGAGACGACCTTTCTCGGCATGGGCACGGGCGTGCGGGCGGGCGGCAATGAGTCGGCCTTGCACCGCAGGGGCGAGGACACGTACATGGAAGTCCTCGAACACGTCTATGACAAAGGACTCCGCTATATAGACATGGCGGACTCCTACGGCGCTCACAGGCTCGTACGCGAGGCGATGGCCTCGTTCATGGACCGCGATGAGATGATGCTCAACACGAAGACGTTCTCGCGGGACGCCGAAGGGGCCGTGGCGGATCTCGAGCGCTACCGCCAAGAACTCGACACCGATGTCATTGACGTGCTTATGCTGCATTGCTTGACGGACGCGAACTGGGTCAACGACATGCAAGCAACCATGGACGCCTTGTCGGAAGCCAAGGCCGCGGGGCATGTGCGGGCGCTCGGCGTCTCTTGCCATGATTTTGGCGCCATGGAACAGGCCGTGGAGTCCGACTGGGTCGATGTCATGCTCGCCCGCATCAATCCGCATGGGTCGCACATGGACGGGCCGGTGGATGAGGTGCAGCGTCTGCTGCAACGGGCCCACGACAACGGCAAGGGCGTCATCGGCATGAAGATCTTGGGCGAAGGCACGCTGACGGATCACAAAGACGAATGCTTGGCGTTCGCCCGCGATCTCGAATGCCTCGACGCCGTCACGATTGGTTTCCTGAGTCCAGACGAAGTGGATGACACCATGCAACGGCTTGATACCGCGTAAAAGCAGGCATGGTTCAGTAGCTGTTTGTGAAAAAGGCTGCGCCCTCTGCGCGGCGTTCGCGCCGAGGGCGTAGCGGATTACAATTACCCGACAACGGAAGGAGTACACAATGACGCTGTATCGCACCGTCGCACTAACTCTGGCCGCGGTTGTGGGCCTTGGCGGCTTCGTGGCCGGAGCCCAGTCCGTCAACCCATTCATTGGCAACTGGGAAGGCTCTTTCAGCACCGCGGACGAGAGCGGGGAAGCCACCGCCATCATTATTGGATTGGGGGACCACTACGAACTCCGCCTAACCCTTGACGAATACACGCTCCACCTCAATGGGCAGGGGCACGAGGAGATGGCCGCGTTTCAAGGGATCGATGGACCCGAGGACTTGCAGCACATCATTACCGCCGAAATCATGGACGGCGAATTGGCTGGCCGCATTATGGGTCCAGAATACAGCGGTGACTTTAGTCTAGAGCGTGTGTTCCACCGTCCGGAGAGCCTTGGCGCCGAGCCGCCGGAAGACGCCGTCCTCCTTTTCGACGGAAGCGACACGGACCAGTGGGTGCGGCATCCCGAGACATGGCCGGTTTCCAATGGGGCCATGCAGGTCGGCGGCAGCAATTTGAAGACCCGCGAAGAGTTCGGAGACCACCGGATCCACCTCGAATTCCGCACGCCGTACATGCCGAACGCCCAGGGCCAGGGCCGGGGCAACAGCGGCGTGTACATTCATGGGCGCTACGAACTCCAAGTGTTGGACAGCTTCGGCGAGGAGCCAGCGGATAATTTCTGCGGCGGGTTCTACAACCTGCGCGCGCCGAACGAAAATGCCTCCTTGCCGCCCGGCGAGTGGCAAACCTACGACATCACGTTCCATGCGCCGCATTTTGACGAGGACGGCGAAAAGGTCGAGAACGCCCGGGTAACGGTCGTGCACAACGGCACGGTCATCCACGACGACTACGAGTTGCCAGAAGCCACCCCAGGCGGTCTCACGACCGAAGAAGGCGAGGAAGGCCCCCTCTGGCTGCAAGATCATAGCGATTCCGTCCAGTACCGCAACATCTGGGTAGAGCGCCTCTAGCGCGCATGACGCCTTGGCAGCGGGAAGAGACGGTCAAGCGCCGTCTCTTCCCGTGGCCTCAAGCCTTGGTTTCCCTCCTCCGATAAACGTAATGAAACCGCGCGCGGGGCAGGCGCGACCGGGAACCACGATTTTCGGCCAGCGCACAAGGGGGCTTTGTAGCATTATGGAAAGGACGCACGTTGGACTTTTCCCTCATCATTCCAGCCTACAATGAGGCGGGACGCATCGGCTCCACGCTAACGCATGTCCAGGAGTACTTGAATAGGCAAACCTATTCCAGCGAAATCATTGTCGTGGATGATGGCAGTTCAGACAACACCGCCCAACTTGTGGAGGAGGGCTTCCCAGAGGTTCAGGTCATCCGCTACGAACCTAACCGGGGAAAAGGCTGCGCCGTGCGGACGGGCATGCTGGCGGCGGTGGGCGATTACCGGCTGTTTTACGACGCCGACGCCTCCACCCCCATTGAAGAATTGGAAAAGCTGTGGCCCAAGTTCGAGGAAGGCGCGGATGTGGTGATCGGCTCGCGCGCCTTGCCCGATTCCCTGATCGAAGTGCCGCAGCCGTGGTACCGCGCGAAGATGGGAAAGGTCTTCAGCCTACTGGTGCAGCTGTTCGGGTTGTGGGGAATCCCGGACAGCCAATGCGGATTCAAGGGATTTACCCTTCACGCCGTTCAGGTCATCTTTCCTCGCCAGACCATCGATCACTTCAGTTTCGACGTGGAATTGCTTTTCATCGCCCGCAAACATAAACTGCGTATCGCGCAAGTGCCCGTGCGATGGATCAACTGTCCTCTTACGCGGGTCAACGCGCTCACCGACTCCGCCCACATGTTCTACGAACTAATGCTGATCCGTTTTCGGGAAATCACCGGCCGCTACGCGTAAACGCGTTTGTTGTTTTCGAAAAATAAGACCCACATCGTCGTTATTCCTCTTCCCCCGCCTCATCGTCTTCGTCCGGGGCGACCAAGTCTTTCAGGCTTTCGAAGGCGTGGTGACCCATCGCTCCCTCGCCGTAACGCTCCGCGGCGCCTTGGGACACCCCCTCCGTACGGCCGTCGTGCTCGTAATCATGGCAGTAGAGGCACAGCAGCTCCCAGTTGCTGCCGTCGGGCGGATTGTTCATATGATTGTGGTCTTTATGATGCACGGTGAGTTCGCGGAGGTCCTTGCCCGAGAACTCCCGGCCGCACCGCGCGCACACGTGGGGAAACAGCGCGAGCGCTTGCTCCCGGTAGCCCGCCGCACGCGCCGTGCGGTTGCGCTCGACCTCCGCCAAGATGTCCATCTTCTTTTTCGGATTGCGTTTCCGCCTCAGGAGCGGTTTTCGTCTTGGTGGCGACATGATAGCCTCACTCGTTGTCTGTGAATTGTTGCACACCCCCAGTGTACCCCGGCGCCGCTCCCAAGGCAAGCCCACACCGCCGGATGAATTGTTTCCGAAGCCGCAATTCGCTACACTTCGCCCGGCGCCGGCGCTTCTCTGCGCAAGGTTTAACAGAAAAGGAGTACGCCGCATTTTGGAATCCCCCAAACGCATCGCCATGGTGGCCTATACGTTTTATGACTCAGACCCGCGCGTCCGCCGGCATGTGGCCGCCCTTGTTAACGCGGGCTATGCCGTTGACCTCTACTGCCTTGTTCCCCGGAATGGCGATACGGAAGGCGATAACGAGCAAGTGCGTATCTTCCACCTGCAAGAACGCACCTACGACCGAAGCGGTAAGCTTGCCATCATTCTGGACTACGTGAAGTTTGCCTTTCGATGCGCGGGAAGGCTACTAAAGAACCATTTTCGGGGCGCCCGATATGCCCTGATTCATATCAATAATATGCCAAATTTCCTACTTGTTAGCGCGTTGCCGCTGCGTCTCATGGGGGTCGGCAA
>JAWOFY010000372.1:0-11687 GCA_046497285.1 Candidatus Hydrogenedentota bacterium | reverse complement strand
GCGCCCTTGGATGCGCGGCTTCCGAAATTACAAGCCGGTCTGCCGCTTTACACTTATGTTTGGAGCGCCGCGGGCGCGGCATACCTAGCCAGTTAGGCGGAGATACCATGAGGCATACAATCAGCGTCCTCGTCGAAAATCAATTCGGAGTTTTGTCCCGCGTATCCGATCTTTTTAGCGCTCGGGGCTACAATATTGACAGTCTTTGCGTGGGCGAGACCACCGATCCCAGCGTGTCCCGGATGACGGTGGTGGTGCGCGGGGACGATCGCGTCTTGGAGCAGATCATCAATCAACTCAACAAGCTCGTCAGCACAATCGAGGTAGTCGATCTCACCAAACAAGACTTCGTCGAACGCGAATTGGTCATGCTCAAAATGGAAGTTGCCCCTCAGCAGCGAACCGAAATCATTGAGATCGCCAACATCTTCCGGGCCAAGGTGGTCGACATGGGGAAAGGCGCGCTGACGGTGGAGGCCACGGGAGCGGGCGACAAGCTGACCGCATTCATCGATATGATGCGGCCTTTCGGAATTCAAGAACTGGTGCGGACGGGCCGAATCGCCATCGCCCGGTCGCCCAAGGAAGAAGGAGCGAACAACGGCAATGGCTAAGATCTACTATGAAAAGGATTGCGACCTCGGCTATCTGCAAGGCAAGACGGTCAGCATAATTGGGTTTGGCAGTCAGGGGCACGCCCACGCCATGAATCTGCGGGACAGCGGCGTTCAGGTCCTGGTCGCTGAACTCGCTGATCCCTCGAACAAGAACTACCAGAACGCCGTCGACGCCGGGTTTGAAGTAGTCGACGCCGGCGAGGCCACGCAACGCGGCGATATCATCGCGCTCTTGGTCGCCGACACCATTCAGAAGGACGTTTTTGAAAGCGCCATCCGCCCCAACCTGACGCCGAACAAGGCGGTCATGTTCGCGCATGGATTCAATATCCATTTCAAATGCATCGAGCCCCCCCAAGACATTGACATATTCATGATCGCGCCCAAGGCGCCGGGCCATCTCGTGCGCCATGAGTATGAAAACGGCGCCGGCACGCCGTGCCTCGTCGCCGTTCACCAAGACGCGTCGGGCGAAGCCATGAAGAAGGCGCTTGCGTACGGCGCGGGCCTCGGGGGCGCGCGCGCGGGCATTTTGGAGACCACGTTCCAAGAAGAGACCGAGACAGACCTCTTCGGAGAGCAGACCGTGCTTTGCGGCGGCTCCGCGGCGCTCATCAAAGCCGGATTCGAGACGCTCGTCGACGCCGGATACCAGCCCGAGATCGCCTTTTTTGAAGTCATGCACGAACTCAAGCTTATTGTGGACCTCTATTACCGGGGCGGGCTGGCGTTCATGAATTATTCCGTGAGCGACACTGCGGAATACGGCGGTCTCACCGTGGGTCCCGAGGTTATTGGCGAGGAAACGCGTAAGGCGATGAAAGAGGCCCTTACCCGCATCCAAAACGGCGAGTTCGCTCGCGAATGGCTTGAAGAGTATGCGGCCGGGTGCCCTAATTTCCAAAAACTGCGGGAAGCCGAAGCGAATCATCCCGTTGAGCAAGTGGGCAAGGAGCTTCGCAAGATGATGGCCTGGATCCAATAGGGCGTGCGTTCCCAATCGCCGGACAAGATAGGTGTTTACATCCCCCGGCCCTTACGGGCCTTCCCCCTTCAAAGGGGGAAGTGTTCCGCTCCATTCCCCCTTTGAAGGGGGATCAAGGGGGATGTAACCCAATGCGTACCGCCGACATCTTGCCGGCGCATGGACGGGCTGGGAACGGACGGCGCGGTTGTCTAACCACCGGACAGGAGGAATGTGTTCCGTGGAGCCGCGTCCCGCCACGGGTCCAGGGGTGAGCGGGCGCCCGATTCGTGGCGGCTTGCGAAGCCCATCACGGCTGCCCTGATAGAGAACAGCTCCAACATTGGCGCATTGGGAGGATCGGTTTGTTGAAACAGCTACTCCAACTGCAGAAGCTTGATTTGCAGATTGAGGCATGCAAGCAGCGCGAAACCGAAATCCCCAAGCAGAAGCGCAAGTACGAGGAGCAGCGGAAGCGGCTCAAGGACGAGCTGGAAGCCCAACAAGCCCGCTATCGCCAGCTCGAGTTGGACCAGCGGGAATGCGAAAGCGACATCGAGCAAAAGCAAACCCAACTCGGCAAGTATCAGACTCAGCTAAACACGATTAAGAAGAACGAGGAATACCAAGCCCTCCTCCACGAAATCGATAACTTCAAGAAACAAATCGCCCAAAAGGAAGAACGCGTTCTCGAGCTTATGATGGAGCTGGAGACCATCAAGGAGCGGCTGCGCGAGGATCGCGAGCGTATCGACGCGGAATTGCGCAAGCTCGATGAACAGTGCGCCGAAGTTGACGCCGAGCTTGAAGAGGCTCGGGCGGAGCGCCAGCGGCTGGAACAAGAAGCGGCGAAGGCGGCGGAGCAGGTGGATGACGAACTTTTGAAGCGTTATCGCCGCATTCGGGCGAGCAAGAAGACCGGCGCCGCTGTAGTTCCCCTTCGCGAGGAAGTATGTTCGGGGTGTCACATGTATGTGCTGCCCCAGCTCATCAACGATGTCATGGCCGGAGAGATCCGGGTATGCAACCATTGCGGGCGTTTGTTGTATTATAAGGACAACTACGAAAACGAGACCGCCGCGGGCACGGACGCGCCTACGTAAACGCCGTCTTCCGGGCCGCGGCCTACCTGCAACGCAACGAGGCCAGCTATGCCCTTTCTCAATCGCCGCCGTTTTGTCTCGGTCATCGGTAGGAAAAGCACCGTTCCAGACGGCGTCTGGATAAAATGCCCAGGGTGCAAGCAAGCGATCTACCGCAACGAGGTGGAGCAAAACCTTCACGTTTGCCCCACGTGCCAACACCATTACCGTATTAGCGCCCGCCGCCGGATTGAATTGATCGCCGACGAAGACTCCTTCGAGGAAACCCACCCCGATGTCGAGACGGTAGACCCCCTTGAATTCACGGTGGGCAACATGACCTACCAACAGAAGGTCGAGAAAGCCAAGAACACGCACGACATCAAGGAGGCCCTGGTGACGGGGCGGTGCGCCATTGAAGAAAATCCCGCCGTTATCGCCGCCATGGATCCCTTTTTCATGGGAGGCAGCATGGGCTCCGCCGTCGGCGAGAAGTTTTGCCGCGCGGCGCGGGACGCCATCCACGACCGCACGCCCCTGATCGCCTTCGCGGCGTCTGGCGGCGCCCGCATGCAAGAGGGTATCCTGAGTTTGATGCAGATGGCGAAGACAGCCGACGCCGTGCGGGAGCTCAACGAAGCCCACGTCCCCTATATCAGCGTGCTGACCGATCCCACCACGGGCGGCGTTTACGCCAGCTTCGCAAGCTTGGGCGATATCATCCTCGCCGAGCCCAAGGCTCTTATAGGGTTCGCGGGACCCAGGCTCATCGAAGGCGCGCTAAAGGTAACCCTCCCCGAAGGGTTTCAGTCCGCCGAATACCAGCTCTCGAATGGGTTCGTGGACCAAATCGTGCCCCGCAACCAGTTGCGGACTACTGTTGGCAAGCTGCTCCGGTATCTGCTCGAATCTTGAATCTCACCGCACGTATGGACCTGACACCCCGGGCGTTTTTGTCCAGCCTCGAACTTCATGGCGTCAAACTAGGGTTGGACAACATTGCGCATTTGCTTGATGGCGCGGGCCGGCCCCACGAGCAGTTCCCCTCGGTGCATGTGGCGGGCACCAACGGCAAGGGGAGCGTGGTGGCCATGCTCGACGCGATGCTTATGGCGTCGGGTTACCGGACAGGTCGTTTCACCAGCCCGCACCTCGTGGATTTGTCCGAACGTTTTCTTCTTAACGCTAAAGCGGTAGACGAGGCGGAACTCGACGAGCACATCGGCTTCTACCAATGCGCCGCGGCGCGAATGGACCCTCCCCCCACCTATTTTGAATTGGTCACCGCCGTGGCGTTCCGTATTTTCGCCACGCACCAGGTCGACTGCGCTCTGGTGGAGGTTGGCATGGGCGGTCGCTTCGACGCAACCAATGTTCTCACGCCGCTCGCGACTGCAGTCACAAATATCGATTTGGACCACCAGAAATACCTTGGCGACACCCTTGAAGCCATTGCCTTCGAGAAAGCCGGCATCATCAAGCCTGACATCCCCGTTGTGATTGGGGAAGAGGCGGCAGGCCCGCAACGCGTGCTCAGGGAACGGGCGCAGGAAGTCAAAGCGCCGGCCCGCATCGTGGGCCGGGATTACCAATTTTCCGTCAGGGAGGGCGGCCTTCACCGGATGTTCTCTTACGAGAGCCCTACCTTCCGATTGGAGGCCGTGCGATTGGGCCTAGCGGGGGTGTATCAAGGAGAAAACGCCGCCACCTCTGTCGCGCTCGCCGAAATGCTTCAGCCTCATTTCCCAAAGCTCAACGAAACGGCTGTGCGCAAAGGGCTGGAGAACGCGCGTTGGCCGTGCCGCCTCGAACGCGTGATGGATACGCCGGCGGTATATATCGACGTCGCCCACAACACATCGGGCGCCGAGCATCTCGCGCGGGAGTTGCCGGCTTCGGTCATTGTCCTCGCGGTGTCATCAGACAAAAACGCCGAAGAGATGATTGAGGCATTGGGACCCGCCGCCCACCAACTTATCCTTACCCAGTTCACCGGTCCACGCGCGCTGCCCGTCGACCGCCTCTGCGAGGCCGCCCGGAATTGGCCTTACCTATGGGAGCCCCACTTTGATATGGCGATCCTCCAGGGGTTGCGCCTGGCGGGGACCCAGTATCCCCTCCTAATCAGCGGGTCCATCTTCTGCGCTGGCGAAGCCCGCCGCCTCCTCGTGGAACAACACCACGCCCTCCCTATTCGCTTCGCCTAATCGCAGCCTGGTCTTTTCCCTGATGATAACGGGGCCGTACCAGGCGCGTGGACCTCTCCCCTCTATTGAACCGCTTCCGGCTTGATGCTAGGCTTGTTACAGTATCCCTGTTTATGGAAACGGGCGCCATTGGCGCATCACACGCTAGTGCCGCCCATTAGCTCAGAAGGAGGCTTTCGATATGGCCACGCATGGACATCATTGCGGGTGTGGATCGTCGGGGTGTTGCGGCGCCCAGGCGCCGGGCGTAACCCGGCGGCAGTTCATGGCCAGCACGGGTGCGGTTACATTGGCTGGGGCGCTATACGGAGCTGCTGGCTCTTCGGCCACACGAGCGGCAACGCGTTCGGCCCGCCCGAATCCCAAGAAGAGTGGGCCGCTACGCATGCAGCCCGTCCTCGTTTATTCTATCCCTCAGTACCGGGAGGCCGCTAGCTATCGGCCTTGGAGCGGTCTAATCACGGAAGAGCATGCCGAAGAAGAGCGTGGCCGAATCCGCGGAGAACTCGAGGCCATGAAGGCGAAAGCGGATTTCCCGCTCGAACTCCTTCCCTTGGTGTCCGTCCACAATGCGGAAGAAGCCGAGAACGTCGCGGCGGGGGACCACGATGGCGTCATCATCTACGGAGCCTCCTGTGGCACGGGCGTCTTGATCGCGTTGGCCGATCCCGCCAAGCTCAACGTCATGTTCGTCCGGCATCGCAGCGGTCCGGCCTATCTTTGGTACGAGATTGTGCATCCGCGTTTCCTGCGCCGGGAATCGGATGAATTTCAGAACACGGGCAACATGAACGTCGAAGATGTTGTGGTGGACGACTACGACGAACTCCTGTGGCGTCTGCGGGCGCTCAACGGCGTCAAGAGCATCCGCGGCAAACGGGTTGTGTGTATCGGGGGTCCCGGGGGCTGGGGACACAGCACGGACGCGCCGACCCTCGCCCGCGAGTTGTGGGACCTCGATCTCGTGGACGTGTCGAACGAGGAATTGGGTGAGCGGATTGAGGCCGCCCGCAGCGACACCGAGCTGGTGGAGCAGTGCAAGGCGGAGGCGCAAGCCTATCTAGAACAGCCAGGGGTGACATTGCTGCCCCGGCAAGGGGAGCTCACGACCGCCGAGTTGATGGCCGGCAGGGGCTCGGAAGAAACGCTTGATGAGATGCGCACATTCTTCGAGAACGCCTTCGTGCTCACCGAAATATTCAAGGATCTCATGGACGAACATGAGACGGACACCATCACCGTTCAGGGATGCATGGGCTGGATCATCCCCATGTCCGAGACGACGGCGTGTTACACGTTGACACTCCTTAACGACAGCGGCTACCTCGCCTTTTGCGAGTCGGACTTCCACGTCATCCCCTCCGGGATTCTGCTCCATAATATCTCGGGCAAACCAGTGTTCTTCTGCAATCCCACGTTCCCGCACCAGAACATGACCACCGTGGCCCATTGCAGCGCGCCGCGGCGGATGGACGGGGAGAACCTCGAGCCGGTATACATCCGCACCCATTTCGAGTCGGACTACGGCGCGGCGCCCAAAGTGGAGATGCCTCATGGCCAGGAGCTGACGGTGCTGATTCAAGATTTCGCCAGCAGCCAGTGGATTGGATTCGAGGGCGCGGTCCTCGAGAACCCCAGCCTGGACATCTGCACGACGCAGTTGGACATTAGCATCAAAGGCGATTGCGCCAAGCTGGTGGAACAGATGGGGGGATTCCATTGGATGATCTGCTACGGCGATTACCTCCGGGAAACCGGCTACGCCTTGCGGAAAGCGGGGATAGGCTGGCTGAACCTGAGTGAACTGGCCTAAAAATGCCGCTCTGAGGCGGACGTTAAGCGCGCTGAACGCTGCGCTATCTGGGAGTATATGAGAGCCGCAAGCGTCAACCCGTTTTCGGCTGGACTCTCGTATAAAATCGGAGGACTTACACTCACACGTCTGGTTGGGATAGAAAGAGCGTTCGAGGAGGGGGCGTTTCCGGGCGGAACGCTACAGTGCATTATGCAACATTCTGGAGGTAAAGGAACCATGACCTCACCCAAGTGGCGTCCTATCCAGGATCTACCCACAACCTGGCATGAATTGGCTGATGACAACCTACCCGCCTTAGCCGAGATTTGGGAGGAACAACGCGAGCATCTTGAGAAATTGGACGCAGTCAAAGAGTTCAATAGTAGGCTGCAGCGGCAGTGGGCCATTGAAACAGGGATGATTGAGGGTTTGTACACGATAGACCGCGGCACAACCCAATTGCTAATCAACGAAGGAATCCAAGCCAGCCTGATCTCTCATGCCGCCACAGACAAGCCCGTTGAAGCCATCCTCCCCATGTTGAAGGACCAGGAAGATGTAGTTCAGGGTTTGTTCGATTTTGTTGCGCAGCGGCGCTCGTTGTCTTGCTCCTACATAAAGGAACTCCATCAGGCGTTGACGGCGCATCAAGCAACGGTAGAGGTATATGATTCACAGGGCTATCGCCGGCAGGTAGCGTTGTCGCGTGGCGCCTGGAAGATTTTACCAAACAATCCCACGCGATTTGACGGAACGACGCACGAGTATTGCCCGCCCGAGCAGGTTAGTTCCGAGATGGACCGATTGGTGAGCATGCACCTTGACCACGAAGCGAACGGAGTGATGCCAGAAGTGGAGGCCGCGTGGCTTCATCACCGCTTCACGCAAATTCATCCCTTTCAGGATGGTAACGGCCGAGTGGCGCGGGCTCTAGGTACGTTGGTTTTCCTGCGAAGGGGGTGGTTCCCCCTTGTCGTTGTGAGCGATCAGCACCGCGACGAATACATCCGAGCACTTGAGCAAGCGGATCACGGAGATCTGAGGACTCTCATATCCCTGTTCGCCCGGCTTCAGAAGCAAGCCTTCCGTGGAGCTCTAAGTATATCGGAGGACCTCATTGCCACACAGCGATCACTTGACGCCATGATCGAATCTGCGGCCGCCCGGCTTCGTGACCGAAACCGGCCCATGGATACAGAGAAGCGGCTGGTGTTCAATGTGTGTAGCCGACTCGAAACTATAGCGGGGGAACGGTTAAACGAAGTGAGGAATGACCTGGAAGTCCAAATTACAGGAATTGACAATTCGTATCAGATTTCGGTTGAACAAAGTGATGAGAACAAGGGTCATTGGTTTTGGAATCAAGTTGTAGAGATGGCGAAGCACCATGGATACTTCGCGGATTTGCGGACATATCATCGTTGGTTTCGGTTGAGAGTCCGGAAGGTGGGAGAGTACCAATCAGAAATTGTCATTTCTTTTCATCCACTTGGCACTACGTTCTCTGGAATCATGGCGGCTTCGGCATTTGTCGAGCACCGCGTACTCAATGACGACCTTGGGGGTGCTACCCTTGACGGCCCATATCCTTGTTGTGATGAGACATTTGAATTCTCCTACAGACAAGAAGCCGAAACTGTTATGGTTCGTTTCGAGCGTTGGTTGAATGAGGCCATTCTTGCCGGATTGGATCACTGGCGACGAAGCATTTAAACGAGCGCCACCACGGTAATCGAGGCTAACGCTTTCAACCAACAGCTCGTCCAGCTCAAGCTCTTTACACCCGGGCCTTCCGGGGCAAAACAATGCGATACGTAACACAGCATGCAGGAGGATAGATACCATGCGTTGGAATTGGAGTCTGCCAATAATCGGAGCGTCGATGTGCGTCCTGGGTTTCACGTCCGTCCACGCGCAAGAGGATGTGCCGGACTACACCTTGCCCGATCCCCTGGTCTTCGAAGACGGGGAACCGGTGGAGGATGCGGAGGCCTGGTTTGATCAACGCCGCCCGGAGATCCTTGAGCTGTTCCGGGAACACGTCTACGGCCGCCGGCCCGGTCCGCCGGAGGCGGTGGAATTCGAGCTCGTCGAGGAGGATCCCGAGGCCATGGACGGAGACGCCACGCTCAAACGCGTGGATATCCGAAGCATTCAGGGCGAAAGCGAGCATACCTTCGAGCTCATCCTGTTCACGCCCAATGACGCGCCGGGACCGGCGCCGGTGTTCCTGCTCATGAACAACCGGGATCCCGAGAACACCGATCCCACGCGCGAGGAGAAATCGGGCTTCTGGCCCGCCGAGGAAGTCATCGAGCGGGGATACGCCGTCGCCGCTATTCAAGTCAGCGAGGTGGCCCCCGATTCGGCGGATAATTTCCGCGACGGCGTTATGAGCTTGTTCGACGATCCCGAAGCGGAGCGCGAGCCCGATGGCTGGGGCGCGCTGGCCGCTTGGGGCTGGGGGGCCAGCCGCGTGATGGACTACTTCGAGACGGACGAGGCTGTCAACGCCTCCCAAGCCGCCCTGCTCGGCCATTCCCGTGGCGGAAAGGCGTCCCTTTGGGGCGGCGCGGAGGACGAGCGGTATAGCATCGTCATCAGCAACAACTCCGGCTGCGGCGGCGCGGCCATCTCCCGAAGGCGCTTTGGCGAACGCGTGAGTCAGATCAACGAAAACTTCCCGCACTGGTTTTGTTTGAACTTCCGGGAGTACAATGGCCGGGAGCACGCATTGCCGGTGGATCAGCATCAGCTTGTGGCCCTTATGGCGCCCCGGCCCGTGTACGTAGCCAGCGCCAGCGAGGACGATTGGGCCGATCCCAAGGGTGAATTCCTAGCGGCGTATCACGCCGGTCCCGTGTACGAATTGGTGGGCGAGCAGCCACTGCCCGTGGAGGAGCAGCCTGCTCCCGGCGAAGCGGCGCATGGAACCGTCGGGTATCATCTCCGCGAGGGCGGCCACAATTTGACCCCGGAAGACTGGCATCATTACATGGACTTCGCGGACAAGCATTTCGATCGCTAAGGGAGCCGTTGGTTTCCCCAATCGCCGGATAAGGCGGTAGGTGGGCTGTTTACATGCCCCTAACCCGCATGCGAGAGAGAATGCGTACCGCCGGCATCTTGCCGGCTAACTCGGCGGCGGGAACCGGTGTATCAGCGGGGTTAGGGACATTCCCCTTGATCCCCCTTCAAGGGGGAATGAACGGCCTCCTTCTACCCCCCCCGGAAAAGGGTGACCCAAGGGGCAGGGGATATACAAAACAGCATCGGATGCTTCCCTTCGACGAAACAATAAGGGGAAGTCTTCACTAGTTGCGGTTAAGGGTTTCCAAAAACAGTTGATACAACGCGGGAGGAATCTCTCATGAGTATGACCACGCTCGCCGCCCTTACCGGCGCCGTGTTCCTGACGTTCACGCCGATCTATGAGGAGGACGAAGTGCCAGACTACACCTTACCCGATCCCCTCGTCACGGAGGCCGGGGAAACCGTGGACAGCCCCGAGATGTGGCGCGAAGTGCGCCGGCCGGAAACCTTTGCGCTCTTTGAAGAGCACGTCTACGGCGAGTGGCTGCCGGACCCCGAACATATGCGCTTCGAAGTGGTCGATGACGAACCGGAAGCACTGGATGGGCAAGCCACCCGCCGGCAGGTCATCATCCACTTCACCGAGGGGGAGGACCGGCCCAGTATTGAACTGCTGCTCTACTTGCCCAACGACGCGGAAGGCCCCGTCCCGATGTTCCTCTACCTCAGCTTCTGGGGCAATCAGGCCATCCACGAAGACCCGGAGATCCGCCTGTCAGAACGCTGGATGCGCGGGCACGGCGAGGGCGTGGAGGATAATCGCGCCACCGAAGCCTCCCGCGGGACCAGCCCCCAGCCTGTGGAGACCATCCTCGAACGGGGATACGGCCTAGCGACGTTCTATTACGGCGATGTAGCGCTCGACAACGCCGATCGCTACCGCGAGGATGTCCTTTCCCTGTTTCAGAACACGGACGAGGAGCGAGGACCTACCGATGCCGGCGCAATCGGAGCATGGGCATGGGGATTGAGCCGGGCCCTGGATTACCTGGAGACCGACGAGGACGCCGACGCTGAACGCACCGCCGTGCTGGGGCATTCGCGCCTGGGCAAGACGGCCCTGTGGGCGGGGGCCGGCGATGAACGCTTCGCCATCACCATCAGCAACAACTCCGGTTGCGGCGGGGCCGCCTTGTCGCGCCGCCGCTTTGGCGAACGGGTGAGCCGCATCAACGACAGCTTTCCCCACTGGTTCTGCCGTAACTTCCGGGAGTACAACGAACAGGAAGACGCCCTCCCCGTGGACCAACACCAGTTAGTGGCGCTCATGGCGCCTCGCGCGGTCTATGTGGCCAGCGCCACCGAAGACGAATGGGCCGACCCCCGAGGCGAATTCTTGGCCGCTTACCACGCGGGACCGGTCTTCGAGCTGTTCGGCGAGAGCCCGCTGCCCGTGGATGCAATGCCAGACCCTTCGGAACCCGCTCACGGAACCGTCGGATATCACATTCGGGAAGGGGGCCACAGCCTTACGCCAGAAGACTGGGCTCATTACCTCGACTTCGCGGACCAACACTACGGCCGCTGAACAATAGTTGTCCGTGACTCAACGTCCCCCCGGCCCCCTAGCCTCAAGGATGGCATCCGGGGGGACGAGTCCGCTGTTGTCGACTGCTCTATAAACCCTTCGGGAGCACGCAGCGGAAAAAATCGATGGTGTTCTCGCCCATAATCCGGGCAATGTCGTCTTCGCTGAAGCCTGCATCGAGGAGGCCCTCGGTTATCTTGGGTAGGCCTGTGACGTCGAAGGGCGTAGCGGTTACGCCGTCGAAATCCGATCCCAGGGCCACATGTTCCACTCCCGCCAACTCGACAGCGTGCTCAATGCTGCGCACAATGGCGGCGGTGTCATCGCCGCACACGGCCACCTGCCAAAACCCTACGCCGATGACTCCACCCGCGTCGGCGATGTTCTCAAGCTTATCATCG
>JAWOFY010000114.1:0-4620 GCA_046497285.1 Candidatus Hydrogenedentota bacterium | reverse complement strand
CCACATGATACGCGGGTTGTACCGCTCGATCAGCTCGCGAACTTGATTGTGAAGGAACTCGACGTACGCCTCCATGTCCGGGTTGGGTTTCTCCGTATCTCCTCCCGGACTGCCGTAGGGATAGTCGGGGTGGCGCCAGTCCAATATGGAATAGTAAAAACCCAAGTCAATTCCATGGCGCTCGCACGCTTCGGCGAGTTCTTCCAAAATGTCCCCTTCGTAAGGGGTTCGCGTCAAATCATAATCCGTATAGTCGCTAGGCCAAATGCAGAAGCCATCGTGGTGTTTGGAGGTGATTACGAAATACTTCATCCCGGCTTCTTTCGCCGTGCGAATCCACGCATCGGCGTCGAACTGCTCGGGATTAAAGTCGTCGGCGAGGGCGTCGTATTCGTCGACGGGAACTTCGCGTCCGCGCGACCAGCCGATTTCCGTGCCCCGCAACGAAACAGGACCCCAATGGACGAACATCCCGAAGCGCTGGGCTTGCCACTCCCGCAGGGACTCGAGGGTCGCAGTCCGATGGTCCTCCGGCAATGCTTCTGGCAACTCAGGAATGCCTTGATCCGCCTTGACGTTGGCCCACGCCACAGCTACACCGGCTGCTCCCAGACTACCTTTTAAGAACTGCCGCCGGTTCATGCCGCTTCCTCGTCTTCCACTATGCATGGTGTGCTCCTTTCCTTTTCGAAGAGGCTGTCGTTTATGAGTTTTGGCGCAACTGATACTCAGTAAACAGGATAAACACCATCGTAACACAAAACGCCAGTCGCGTCGAGGCATCATCGTATGTGCTTTACACTAGGCCCATCACGGGCCGCTAAGCTGTCACAATACATGGACCAGTATACAGGGCGCATGCCACGCTGTCGTCTTGATCGCCTTCTGCTTTTCCATTGCGCCGAAGTATCCCTGACGCAACACAAATGGTACCCATCTTGTTCAATACGAGTTATACTTGAAGTAGGCTAGAGGTGGAGTCCAGTACAATTTTGTAACCGGATGATGTGTTCCAGCCTGAAGAGGGAGGAATGGTTCCCATGTCGCTTCCCAATCCTGTCATCGTTATCCCGGGAATAACCGCAAGCGGGCTCCGCGATGAGTATGTGGTCTCGCCGGAGATTGTGTGGTCCGCCGTTCTCAACAAGGACTACGGCCGCCTCACCTTGCATCCGGAAGATTTGCGATACGAACTCGACGAACCCGCCCGCATCGAAGTCGACGAGATACTCAAGACAGTCTACGGTCACCTCATCCACGAGCTTCGCCACAATCTAACGGAAAAGCGCGACAACCCTGTTCCTGTCTATCCGTTCCCTTACGATTGGCGGCATCCGCTTGACCTTATCGAGGAGCAACTGGAGTCCTTCGTGCAGGAAGTGATTGCGCGTACGAAGCTGATGAAGCATTATCACAAAGATGGCTACGCCAAAGACCCCAAAGTGGATCTCGTCGGGCATTCCATGGGCGGCCTTATCATAGCCGGTTATCTCCAGCGGCTTGGCGAGAAGGCGGCCGTGGGAAAGGTGGCGACCTTGGGGACCCCATTCCGAGGTTCGTTTGAAGCCCCCATAAAGGTAATCACAGGGACCTCCAGTCTGGACGGGGACATGCCGGCCGTTTCCGCCGACCGTGTCGCGGCGCGCTTGACGCCGGCGCTGTACCACCTAATCCCGAGTTTCGACAACGCGATTGACGCCCCGCCCAGTCTGCCCAACGATCTGTACACCGTTGAAACCTGGCAAGAAGGGGTGATCAAGACGCTAGCGGAGTTCATTCGTCTACATGGCCTGCAAGGCGGCAACGCCACGGATCGCAAGAACCAGGCCAAAGAGCTGCTTGGCGGCATCCTCCAACGCGCGAAAGGGCACCGCGACCGCGTGGAAGCCCTGAAGCTTGGTCAAGCCGGTCTTGAGCAGGACGCCTGGCTATGCCTTGTCGGCGTGGACGCGAAGACGCGCGTCCGGCTCCAAATCGAAAAGAAGGGCCGCAAACCCCTCTTCAACCTAACGGGCGATCACCGCTTGAATGACTGGGAGCATAGCGACCCCCAACGTCGCATCTTCACGGGAGATGGGACCGTCCCGTATCTCGGCGCCGAAGCAAGCTTCATCGGGCGGGAGAATCTCGTGTGCCTTCGACCAGACGACTTCGGTTATTGGGAGATCTCCGACAGAGTATTGCTCAGAGCGGCCGGGTTTCACGCCATTCTGCCCCGGCTCAACCTGGCGCAACGGCTTATCATCAGTCATCTCCGCGGCAAGCCTACCAAGGGCGTCTGGGGCCGCCCCGCCCCCGGCATAAGCGAGGGCGAGTGGAGCCCGCCCATCAAGAACCTAAAAAACAAGGAGTAAACAGCCAACTAGTACTCGGCCCATCCGAAAAGTGTAGGTAGCCTTGATTCGGTTTGTCTTGGTTGTGAGGCGGCGCGGGCTTCCAGCCCGCGATACATGGCCTAGAAGGCCCGGCCACCTCCAAGCGAATTTACCTCGGCCGTCAACAACAAGGAGTCCTATCAACAAGACTAAGCTTGGCGCTCTACTCGCACGCAGTCCGCCGCAGAATTTGTGGATGGCCCGATTGCGTCTAGCGTAGCCTGACATGTTGTCACGAATAAATCCATCTCGTGGGGATGACAGATGGCAGCCTCGGCTTGAAGCGCCTGTAGCGGGCGGATATCCCACGAACGCTTTCAAGCCCAATTCGCCTTTGAAAGGGGATTAAGGGGGATGTTCTCCGCCGGCGTAGCCTCCCCATCCGGCGATCTGGGGTAGTGGACAGATGTACAGGCTTAACAAGATGAAACCAGGAATGCGTAACACGGCTTTGCGCTGTCTTCCGTAGGGGGTGAATCTATTTGTAACAGAGGAACTCTCTCCTAGAGATCATACAATCCACACCTTCAAGAGTTGTCATCACCCCACGCTTGAGGGTATGGATTGGCCCTTGCCATCTTCGTAAGGCTTGCCCTCGGACTGCCATTCTAGTCCTTCCCGCGCGGGAGCAACGCCTCAAGCTCCGGCAAGGTCGCAGGAAGTTCGTAACGCGAGGTTCGAAAGACAATGTCCAGGTTAATACCGAAATCGGCTTGGACAATCTCGAAGCGGCGCCCGTGTTCCGGCGCCCTTCGCGTGTATTGGCGCGCTCATTCGCGGTTACTGTTTCCCTCAATCGCCGGATACGTTGGTGTGCAGAGGGTTTACATCCCCCGGCCCTGTCGGGCCACCCGTTTCGCAAGGGGGGATTCACGGGCATCCTCCGGCGCCGCTTAACAATGCCGGCGGTGCGGAATTCTCCCTTCGAGAGGGGATCAAGGGGAATGTAAACGACCCATTACCACCTCGCCCGGCGATTGGGGATTGGCGGCTATGCCCTCCACGGATGTAGGGTACAGCCGCTCACTCGTCGAATTCCGCGTCTTCCGGCACGTAAATGGTGAGCGTGAATCCCCACCGGATGGTTTCGTCCTCGAGGTCGTTCCATTCCATGATGTCAGAGGGACTCACGCCGTAACGCTCGCTGATGCGTGTCAGTGTCTCCCCTTGCTGCACGGTGTGCTCGATGGCCCGCAACCCGGCCGGCTCTTCGTCCGTCTCCGGCGAGGCCTCGGCCGACGGGGATTCAGAAGATGGTTCTGGGAGCGGCTCCACCGGTTCGACTTCATCAGGGGCCGCATCCGCGCGCTCTTCGGGGACATACAACACCAGCGTGGTTCCGTACTGTATGTCGCGGCTGGGCAAGTCGTTCCACTCCACGATGTCTTGCTGGCTGACGCCGTATCGTTCCGCGATACGGGAAAGATACTCCCCGCGCTGCACTTCGTGCTCGATGCGGACTCCTTCTTCGGCCAGCTCCATTTCGGGCTCGTCGGACCCCTCCGACGCCGCTGCTTCTTCCGGTTCTTCGGGCTCTTCCGGCTCCTCCGGCGCTTCCAACTCCTCACCCTCTTCGAGCGGTTCGAGATCGTCGAGGGGCGCATCGATTCCGGCGGTCTCGCCTTCATATTCCTCCACATCGATCGAGGGAATCTCGGGCAGTTCCTCTTCCGGCGCGTCGCCCCGAAGCAAAGCGCGCCAATACTCGAGCCGATCCCGGCTCTCCTCCAAGGCATCCCGGTCGAGGCGACCTTCGTTGACGGCCCGTTCAATGCCCTGGACGAGGCCCCGGATGCGGGCCACATCGGGGTCGCCCAGGATGAGGGCGTCGGCCCCCGCTTCAAGCGCTTGGATACACGCTTCGGTGCTATCGTACTGACTGGTGATAACGCGCCTGGTCATATCCTCGGCCACGATAACGCCTTCGTAGTTCCAACGGTCACGTAGCGTTTCCTGGATGAGCACGGGCGACATGGTGGCGGGGCGGTCCGGATGATCAAGGTCGAGCGCGGGCACGGCGATGTGGCCCACCATGATTCCGGGCGTGCCCCGGAGCGAGGCTTCCAAGAAGGGGAACATGATCTCCGCGAGCTGGGCGTGATCCCCTTCGATGAGAGGTATTTCATTGCTGGAACTCTCCTGCGCCGCGCCATACCCCGGATAATGTTTCGCCACGGGAATGAGGCCTTCGTCCATCACGCCCCGCGCGAAGGCGATGCCCATCGCGGTGACAACGTTGAGTTCG
>JAWOFY010000447.1:0-7255 GCA_046497285.1 Candidatus Hydrogenedentota bacterium | reverse complement strand
ACAAGGCGGTGTGCCAAAGGTTTACATCCCCCGGCCCTTCGGGCCACCCCTCAAAGGGGGAATTGAGCCACTCACCTGTTGGGTGAATCACAACTCATCCGCTGTAGCCGCTTCGGATGGAGAATTCCCCCTTTGAAGGGGGATAAGGGGGATGTTGTTCCCTCGAGCAGCCACTTACCCGGCGATTGGCGCGATGCTTTTCCAGTGGCGCGATTCGTGGTATCGTAGCATGAGACGCCGTGGAACCGCATCCCCGTGCTCGCGAGCGTTTCGCGCGTATAACCGTTTATACATGGCCGCCACCAGCCTCCTCCCCAACATCAGGAGTTCGATAATGGCATTTCAATGGACGGATCTCACGATTCCGATGTGCAACGGGATGACCGTGTGGCCTGGGGATACGCCTTTTTCGATGGAGCCCGAAGCCCGGATTGCGGACGGCAGCGAGGTCAACGTAAGTAAACTAACGCTAACCACTCATACAGGCACCCACGTGGATGCTCCGTGGCATTTCGAGGAGAAAGGCAAAAAACTCGATGAACTCCCTACGGACGTGTTCTTTGGCGAGGCCGGTGTTGTGGAGGCCATGAATGTAGACGTGGTCTCGGCGGCGGATTTGGGGCCTTCGCCTTTGCCTTCCCGCCTGTTGGTGAAGACGCGCAACAGCGAAATTCCTGTCGGTGCTCCCTTTCGGGAAGACTTCGTGGCGCTGGATCCCTCCGCGGCCCAGCGGTGCGTGGACGAAGGCGTGCAACTGGTGGGCGTGGACTACCTATCCGTGGCGCCTTACAACGAGCCGGGTGAACCCACCCACCACATTCTGTTGCAAAACGACGTGCTCATCGTGGAAGGGTTGCTCCTGCGCAAACTGAGTCCGGGCCGCTGCGAATTCGTGGTGTTGCCGCTCAATCTCATAGCATCGGACGGAGCGCCGTGCCGGGCTTTCGCGGGAATGGAACTGGCGTGAACCACCCCACAAGGATGGGGATGAAGCCACGAAAAGGTGACTAAAGCTGGGCAACTCAAACGCCGTTCAGGGGATTACACAGATGGTGTATAGTGTTTTTGCAACCAGCCGAACCGCTTCGGCCTGGATGAGGGGCCGGGGTTTGCGCAGCCTTGAAGTGGGGCAATATGCAATGTATCCTTGCCCAAGTGGTGGGTATTGGGTTTCGAGGCGGTCGAAAAACCGGAAATAGGGAGGAAGAACCGATGATCTCAGCCATAGCGCCAATATTGGTCCTGGCCACGTTGGGCACAGCCGATGTGGCCGAACACGCCAACGCCATCCTTGAACAACAACTCGCTTGCGGGGCCATCCCCGAAGAGCTGGCCGATGGAACGTTGCGCATCGATCCCTATTCGGGGAACCTGGCGGCGTTGGGGCTAATTGAGGCCTATCGCATAACCGACCGCGACCAGTATTTGGACGGAGCCATCGCTTGGACGGACTGGTATCTGGAGCATAGCGTCAACGGCGCGCCTTCGGTATACGAGGGGACCGCCAACGATTATGAGGCCGTGGGCGAGCCCGCCTATGCCGACGCGACAGCCGCCACGTTCACCATGGTCGCCAATCACCGCCGGCTCATGACGCGGGATCGCGCGTTCGCCATGCGGGAGAAGCCGGGCGTCTGGGGCAGCTTCAGCTTGATCCTGGACTTGCAGGATTACGACGGCTTGACCCTACCCGTGGAAGGCGCGGAGAGCAAGGAGCTCTGGACCAACGCGTGGGTGTACAGAGGCTTGCGCCACAGCCGCCACATGGCCGACGCCGTAAATGATATGAACTGGCTGGATCGCGCCCGGTATGTCCGGGAACAGATCGAAGAGACCTTTGACGAACTCCGCAGTGAGGAGGGCCTTTATCCCGCCCAACGTGAAACGCGCTCCATCGCTATTCCTCAGCCCGACGGGCGTGAAGCGTTGATCACGAGTCTGGCGGCCGCGGCGGTTGGACCGCTGACGCACGGCGAAGCACGGGCCACGTATCGGGCTGTGCGGGATGAGCTGCCGCCCATGGTGGAACTCGACGGCGATGAGAGCTTCTGGCTCGCCATGGCCGGAGCGCGGGCCGGCGGAACCCCGTTGGGCCGGGATGCGCTGAGTTCGCTCAAAGCTATCGCCCAAGAGAGCAACAGCCCCAAGCGGCACGGACAGTTTCTAATGGCTCATTCGATATTGAACCACAAAGCCGAAGAGCCGCGCCTGCCCGGCTTGAATTGGCGCAGCCGGTACATCGAAGGACCGCCCCCCTCTACTTGGTGGTGACGCGGCCCTAGCGATACTTCTGTTTTTCCGAAATCTAACTCAACAGGGGGCGGGTGGCCCAACCCGCCCCCAAAGCGAGTAAAGCATTGCGCAAATTTGCCTTGATTGCCGCCGCTGTTGTGGCCGGCGTTTTACTGATAGCTGCAATCGCCCTCTACATAGTGTTCCTACGGGAAGAGCCGCGCGTCCCTTATGAGGACATGGTGACGGAAGAAACCGGCATTCGCGCCGTCTTCTATCCGGAGCGCCTCCCGGAAGCCTTTCTCGAGCGCGTGACCGACCAACACGATCCGTGGCTGGTCAACTGGGTCATGCCCTACGAAGTGGCTTTTCTGGGCGTGGCCGACCTCGGGCAAAGCAACATGGACGTGCGCGTGGCCGTCGACAACCGGCGGCTGGGCCGGATCCTCCCTTATGTGGTGAACAACCAACTGGATCTTTCCCAAGGAGGACACATTGAGTGGTCCGAAGAGGGCCTCAGGCGCGTTCAACGCGGGCGGTTGCTTCTGGATGGAGACATGAGGCTGGACCCGGAGACCATGGTGCAGGTCGATTCCCGATGGGCGGGGGTACAGCCAAGGATGCCGTTGCCCATGGACGGCGAGCATCTCTTCGAGTTCATGCTCGACAATCGGATGGGGATGGCCTACGCCCTGGCGGGCACGCACATGACGCCCCCCGATGGACAGCAGGATCCCCTCATGCAGGCGGGGCTCGAGTCGTTGCGAGACTTGATCTACATCCACGGATACGCCAACTTCATCAACGACACGGACATCCGCATTGACCTGCGGTTTGAATGCGACCCCGACGGTTCCGAAAGCACGCCTCACGCCGTTCAGTTGCTCTTGGGCATGATGATGGCGGAGCTGCGCGATGACTTGGCGGCCTCCTACGGCATGGAATTGGACGGAACGTCGGAACTCGACGGGTTCACCGTGCTGGGCGAATACACCCTGACCGACGTTCATCGCGCGTACATGAACTGAGCCGCTCCTCGACCGCGCCGGCCCCTTTAACCCGCCTCATTGTGAGGCGAAGGCCTCCACCGCTTCGCGGGGCAAACCGGCGCGCGGTTTGAAGCGGCCCCGGTCCAAGGCGTGGAGATAGTGCTGGAACCAGATGCGGCCGGTCTCGCGGCCAAGGGCGTTGTGGACCGCCTCCGCGATAACGCTGGGATCCTCCGGCGCCAACGGAAGAACCGTCTCGTCCGTTTCCCATTCCGCGCCGGCGATGCGGTGAATCAGCTTGGCTGGCGTGGCGTTCTTGAGCAACCGCCGGCATCCAGTTATCTTCATTCGCGGCTCGGTTTTCGGGGGCGGCGTTACCACCAAATCCCCACTGGAAATCTGCGGAATCTCCATGGCGGTTTCGCTTTCCGCATCGTAACTGCGCAAGACGGCAAGCGCCACCTCCGCCTTGATGGCTTCCGTCTGCGCTTTCGAGTAGGCTTTCTTGCGCTGGCCGATGGCGGAAAGCCGGCCCTTAGCGTCAAGACGAATCTCGTGGAAACCGCCCAGCCACTGCGTCAAATACGCGTACACTTCCCGTCGGGGCTGATCCTTGCGGCGGCCAGGGGGCAGCCAAATGCGGCCGCCCGCAAAAGGCTTGACCACATGGTCTGGCGCGCGCGTGTGAAGAAGCCGCAAGTTGTGATGCTCCGTGGCCAAGACCTTGCTGTAGTTCTCATGATGCTTGGCCGCGACAAAAGCGAACTGCGCCTGTTTTCGGCGGGCATTACCCGCTTCCAGCCGGAACACAACGCGATACTTGTTCTCGCGCGCCAACTCGAATTCAAGGCTGGTGACTTCCGCTGACCCCAAGATCCCTTGCACGGCGCGCAGAATAAAATTGCGCTTTTCCCGCAGAAGCCGGTTCGTCGCCGACGCCAACGTGTCCAGATTATAATAGCGCCGTATCGGCGCGCCGGACGCGTCGCGAAACAGGCGAAAGCCCGTCCACTTCGGGCGGATTCCCGCGTCGCCCCGCGAAGGGCGCTTCTTACGGGCTTTTGACACAGAACGGTTAGCGGTTTTCGGCGCGGGTTTTCTTGAGGGCATGGCGAAGGGTATCCAAGTTGCGGCAAGGCCCCAGTATACGCGACAGATGGGGGCGGATAAAAGAGTGGGTTTTGAATTCAGGCTCCCCATCGCCGGATAAGGCCGCTGCTCCAGGAAAACAACATCCCCCTTGATCCCCCTTCCAAGGGGGAATAGAGGTAAACAATGCCCCCTTTCAAAGGGGCGGCCCGAAGGGCCGGGGGATGTAAACATCCGCCACACCACCTTATCCGGCGATTGGGGGGAACCCCGCGGCGTTGGTATTCTCCAGTAATGATGTGCTATAAACAGCCTATAGGTTACGGGGTTAGGCGCTTGGCGCCGTTATGCGCCACGCCGGTGGCGTTGTAGGAATGGAAGCATGTTTACATCGTATCAGCAACGGCAGACATGGCATCGGTTCCTGGCGCTTCTTGTCGCGGCGCTTGTCTGTCTCGCTGGAGACGCCCCCACCACAGCGGACACGGAAACCTGGAGCGAGCCGTATCCGGGGGTGCGGTATTTGGAGGCCAAGCGCAAGGAAGGCCCCAACCGGATCCATGCGCTGTTCATTGACCTGGATCATCCAGCCCCCGCGTTTACCGTGAACCGGCCGGAAGACCGGGGCATGGAAGCCAGCGAATTCGCCGAGGCGTACGACGTGGACATCGCCGTAAATGGCGGTTTCTACGACGTGGCGAACCACGACCCCATTGGACTTACGATGGGAGAGGGGGCCCTGTGGGAAGACAGCCGCGACTACGAGAAGTACGGGTACGTGGCCTTTGGCGAGGGCAACCGGGTCGAGATTTCCACGCCCGCGGAAGTGCTGGACAAGCCTAAACCCTGGATGGAGCATATTGTGAGCGGGACCCCGCTGCTTGTCGAGGATGGCGAGATCGCCGTCGAGCACGGCGGCAACAACCTCGCGCGGAAGCATCCCAGGACGGCGATCGGCTTGGACGAAGAGGGCCGCACGCTTATTCTGGCGGTGGTGGATGGGCGTTGGCCGGGCCAAAGCCATGGCATGTCGCTTACGGAGCTGGCCGATCTCATGAAAGACCTCGGCGCTAACCGGGCGCTGAATCTCGACGGCGGTGGGTCGACGACGCTGTACATCCGTAATGCCGATGGCGTGGTGAACCGTCCCAGCGGGGGTTCGGAGCGCGCCGTGAGCAATCTCTTGGGCGTGCGGATTGACGCGAACCAAGAAGACTAGACCAGGTTTTCGGAATTAATCCGGCACAATGAGTGTGTTTAGAAAGCATTACAACGTATTTGATGCGGAACAACGGTAACTTTCCAATCTTTTGGGATTTATGAAGTCGTGTAAATCCTGTCCATTCCCTCCCCTACTACGTCTAAAACCAAGCAGACACGCTCAAACAACTAAGGAGAATCGCATCCCCTATGTCGGCGTTAGGTTCCCCGCACCGGCCCTTAAGAGTAGCCATCATCGGAAGCGGTCCCGCCGGCTTCTATGCGGCGGAAGCATTGTTGAAAACGGATCTGCATGTCGAGCTGGACATGTTCGAGCGGCTTCCCACGCCATTCGGTTTGGTCCGGGGCGGCGTGGCGCCGGATCACCTCAAGATCAAGAAGACGGCGCGGGCGTTCGAGAAGATCGCGCGGCATGAAAGCTTCCGGTTCTTCGGCAACGTCACCATCGGCCGGGATTTGTCCGTGGATGAACTCCGGCAATTCTATGACGCGATACTCTTTGCCTCCGGCGCCGAGTCGGATCGTAAGCTGAATATCCCCGGTGAGGATCTGCCCGGCAGCCACGCCGCCACCGAGTTCGTGGGATGGTACAACGGCCACCCTGATTATCAGGATCGCGAATTCGACCTGTCCCAAGAGACCGTCTTAATCATCGGTCAAGGCAATGTGGCGATGGACGTGAGCCGCATTCTGGCGAAGACGGTGGACGAGCTGCGCGGGACCGAGATCACCGAAAAAGCGCTGGACGCCCTGGCCGAGAGCAAGGTCAAGGAGATCTTCCTTATCGGAAGGCGCGGTCCCGTTCAGGCCGCCTTCACGCCGGCGGAAATCAAGGAGATGGGCGCGCTGGCGGATTGCGACGTCATTGTGGAGCCGCGAGACCTGGTCTTGAATGAGGCCAGCCAAATCGAGTTGGACAAACCGGACCAGCATCACCGCAAGAAGAACGAGGAGATCCTCCAAGAGTTCGCCGAGCGAACGCCAGCGGGCAAAAGCCGCCGCCTCAACATTCGTTTTTACCACAGCCCAGTGAAGCTGCTGGGGCGGAACCGCCTTGAAGCGGCCATGCTCGAAAAGAATGAACTCGTGGGGCCGCCGTACAATCAAAAAGCCCGGGGCACGGGCATCAAGGAAGAACTCCCTTGCGGTCTCGTTTTCCGCAGTGTCGGTTACCGGGGCGTCCCCATCGAAGGCGCGCCTTTTGACGAAGGCCGGGGCGTGTTTCCCAATCAAGATGGCCGCGTCACGGACGCCGAAACGGTCCTTTCCGGCTTGTACGCCGCCGGCTGGATCAAACGCGGCCCGAGCGGCGTCATCGGCACCAACAAACCCGATAGCCAGGCCACGGTGAAGTCCATCGTGGAAGACCTTCCCCATTTGCTGCCCTGCCCGACGCCGAGCACCCGGCGCGTGCGCGAGTTGCTTGAATCGCGCGGCGTAAGACCCGTCAGCTTCGAGGAATGGCGGCGCATTGACGAGGCCGAAATCGAGCGAGGCAAGGCCAAGGGCAAACCCCGCGAGAAGTTCACCAGCGTCGAGGAAATGCTGGAGGTGGTCAACAAAGCGCCCGCCGCGTCAAAGAACGAGTAACCACCCCCGCCTCTACCCCCGAAGCGAGCGTCGCGCCGTGGCGCAAGGCGCGGGGGGGGGGGGGCACGCCTCACGCCACGGCACCACGGCGCAACGGTTGCCCTACTGCCGGATCCTTTCCAGCCACTCCTCGA
>JAWOFY010000427.1:0-9693 GCA_046497285.1 Candidatus Hydrogenedentota bacterium | reverse complement strand
CGCGGCGGGTTCCCGATGATGCCCGTCGTACACGGCGAGACCGCCACCCGGCGGCACAGAGACCTAGGGAGTTTATGCTTCTACGGCATAACACACTGGGATACGAGCCCTTTTAATAAACGTATTGAGCCTCCTTAACTGATAATAACTTATATTTATTTATTCATAGTCTATCTATTTAAACGCAATATGTCAATCCCTGCTTTTACAGGGGAGCCCCCCGAGTGCGCGGTTTCCATTCCGGACGCGTTGTAGCGTTAATACGGACCCGATCGCCGGATTTGAAGACCCCCGCCCGACGATTAAGAGCAAGCGAGAGAGGCGCCGCCGGCTCGGGCAACCTTGGGGGGAAGCGGAACGGTGGCGCACAAAAAAGCCCATCCCGCCGAATCCGCAACTTGCGAGGCGGATTCAGCGGGACGGGCGTTGGAGCACTTGTAGTGTTGCCGACGCGTAACTACGGGAGCGGCGTGTTGGGTTCGACGGCATCCTCGGGATAGGGGTTGTCCGGTCCAAACACGAGCATTTCCTCGCGGCTTTCGATGGTCACGAACGACTCGTCGACCCGGTTATGTTCATCATCCGCCCAAGGCGCCTCGCCGTCCAGTCCCAGGTGTTCGATGAAGAACGGATAGGCCGCCATGCGTTTGGAGGGGCCGTAGTTGTGTTCCTCAAAGGGGAAGTGGGCGTTGTGAACCTTGTCCGTCGCGTCGTACATACTGTAGACGTACTGGATGTAGGGAAATTCGGTCTCGGGCATGAACTCCGTCCAGTCGTTGCCGTTGGAAAGCAGGAGCTGAGGCCGGGGCGCCGTCAGGGCGGCGATCTCGGCGTTGTTGGTCTTGTGGTTGGGTCCCCAATGGATGGGCATGCCGCTTTCGCACACGCATCCGCCGAAGAAATGCGCCGAGACCTGGCAACTGGGCACGGCCACCTTCACACGGTCATCGATGGCCGACAGAATGAAGGTTTGGGAGGCTCCGCCGGAATTGCCTGTCATGCCGATGCGTTCGGTGTCCACATCGTCCATGGAATGAAGGTAGTCCATGCAGCGGATGCTGTTCCAGGTTGTCAGGCGCAGCACCTCGGGAATATCCCGGTGGTCCCAGCCCGCTTCCTCCCAGTCGCCGTACCCCGGCATGTCGTAGTGAAAGACCACCGCGCCCATGCGGGCAAGTACGGCGCACCGGATTTGCCTCGACGCCCGGAACCGGCCGCCGTGACCATGCGCCGACAGGATGCCGGCATAGGGCGGGTCCAACTCCGTGGGGCGGTAGAGCGTGCCGGTCACGTAGAAACCGGGCCAGCTCTCGATGGCGACGCTTTCGGCCGTGTAGCCGTCGTAGGTTCGCTTGTTGAAGTATTGAGGGTTGAGCGGCGTTTTCTCGGGCATGGGGTCCAGCTTGGCGCCTTCAAGAATGCCCTGCTGGATGCGGGCCTTGCGCTCTTCCCATTCCTCCAAGGTCGAGAAACTAGCGCGGAACTCCTCGAGTTCACGCTCGGCTTCCTCGGGCGTTTGGGCGTGCCCCACGCGAAGCTGAGGGCCTTCCTCTTCATTGGCCCAAGCCGCGCCGAATCTTCCGACGGAGCCGCCTAAGGCGGCGCCCGCCGCCATGCTTCCCGCGGTCTTCAAGAACTGCCTGCGTGTCTTTTGCATCGTGTACGGTTCCTTCTCGTTCGGGACAAGATTTAGTTTCCATCCCGTTCCAACAAGCATCCATTACCTCCGGAGCAGTCTTCCTGAGCGTTGTTTCATGGCGTATGCTAGCTAGCCCACTCCGCTGGTAACCGTCATGGCCTTTGTTACGTGTCTATTACGTTGCTCGATACACTCTCCTATCGCGCGCGGCGCTTTGTCGCCCTGCGTTTTCTGGGTTTGAGTTGCTTATGGTCATGTATTTCCCTATCTATACGTTCCGCCAAGGTCTTGAAGTCGTCGCCCGCATGCCGCGCTGCGGTAAGGTGAGAGCCAATAGCGCCATCGGCGCTTCTGAGATGAAACATCGGTTTACGGCTTTCGTGCGCCATGGCCATGAGACTGCGATAGTGCTTGAGCAACGCCAAGCACTTGGGATCGTCATTCACGCTATACTTCGCGCCCTCTTCCTCTCCGAGCACGTCTTGATGAAACGCGGAAGGGATACGCTCGATCCAACGTTCGCATGAACGAACGGGCCGGTCGAGACGCATGGAATGCTGCATCACAATGTAGCCCAAGGGATGCATCTGTCCGGGCGGAAGGGAGAGGTTCGACACGTGGCATTGCTCTAAACATCGCTTCCATCGCTCCCGCCACTCTGTCAGACGCGGCCCAAGGTTGTGCAAACCCTGCAGTGAAAAAAGGTCCGCTTCTAGAGGAACCACCACATAGTCGGTAGCGAGCAGCGCCGCCCGGTTGATAGCCCCGAGGTTCGGCCCGAGATCAATCAGAATGAGTTCGGCGTCATGCTGTTCGCCAGCCGCTTGTACAATACGCCAGAACGCAGACGTAACCCGAAATGCCCGTTCCTCACCACCCAGACACTTTGGCCAGGCCTCCGACAATTGGTCCTCGTACTCGGACAAACTCAGATCACCGACAACCAACGCCAACTCGGAATCGAAAACCTCAAGCGTAGGAAGATCGATATCTCCGCTTCCCGTCATGATAGGCTGAACACATCTATGGATAGTCCGAAACGACCTGCCCTCAGCCCATGTTTCTTCCAAGCGATCTTCTTCGAGAAAGGAAGATGTGAGATTGGCTTGAGGATCCAGATCAGCAGCGACGATCCGCTTGCCTTGATCTGCATACATCCAAGCAAGGTGGTAGACTAAAGTGGTCTTACCTACGCCTCCTTTATTGTTAAAAAATCCGACGGTAGTAATGCTCATGATGGCCTCCTGAGAATCGCCAACACATGAGAGGTCTCGATTATGAATTCAATATCAGGATTTCCGTTCTTACTCATTTCTTCCTGTGCGATTTGGATGCCTAGTCCAAAGCGCTGTACGTAGCCGAGAGTTCTCAAGGCCTCGGCAAGATGAGGATTACGATAGTCGATCATGCCAGGTTGGCCAAAATTCTCCCGCGTAACCTGGCCAAAAGGTCCGCCAGGGTTCTGTATTTCGATTCGATCATTGAACCAAAGGATCCTCACCGGAGCGTTCGTTGCTTCATAGGTCCGATGAAGTATGGCGTTTCGAGCGATCTGTTGGAGAGCTGGCATTGGATAATCTGGGCAGCGAATCTCCTTCTTGCTCTTCGTAAAGGCTGTGGACACCGTTCTGTGAGCTTTCAAGACGTCATCCAACTCGCTCAGAACTTGATCAATTCGGCCCGAGATAGACTTCTCATCCTTGATGGGGTCGGTCAATTCGGTTCCATCAAATCGCAAAAACTGAACATAGGCGCCAGGCAAGTAGGTCACCGGATCATATCCCGCCACCAGCATTCCGAGCACGGTGGGCTGATGATCCGGAGATGGAGTGACGAATCGCAAAGAGGCTAGTTTGTCATAGGAAGTCCTCTCATTCGACGCCAGTTCAGCTTCTCCTACCGAGGAAGGCAAGTAATTGGTTCGGAACCAATCTAGATCCAGGTCATCAACGGACGCGGTGGTAAGAGGGTGGAGGTCGTAGGGCAGGTCCCAAGCGCGCCGCTTCTCCGACAGCACTCTAACTTCAGCTTCCGAGGCCACGCGGTTCGAGCCGCCAACTCGAACATAAATAGTACCCTTATAGCGAACTGGAGGAGTAGAGGACGGGTGAACCGTTACTACCGCGAGATCGCAATCGTTTAGTGTTTTGTGTTCCACCGATAACCGTGGCATGGGAAGTATATTGCCATCCGAACGCATATCGGCAAGGGTTCTGATGAGTTCATCGGTGATTTCTATCCCAGCACATGTTCCGTCATCATTTAGCCCGACAAATACTGTGCCCGGTTTTCGATGGTCATTCAAGTCGTTCGCAAATGCACAAACAGCCTTTCGGATGGATTCGCTTTGCTTTTCAGAAGGCTTGCGTTCCACGAGAGGGGATTCTATATCCATCATTCGTCTCAAAAGTTCAGCATCTCTCATCCACTTACGATTCCTCGATCCGTATTAGTGCCTAAACAGTCCGCTAATGAGCGGTTTAGGTTTATCGCTTAAATCACTTATTCACTATAGCATATCTTCGCAGTAGCGGTGCAAGACCAGCGTAGGCTAAGACTCACCGTGAACCCATATCCCCCGCTTAATCCATGACAAGAAGATCTCTCACCGCCTCCCGCAATAGAGGCAGATCGTACACGTCCAAGGCGCCATGCACCGTGTGGACGAGCATATCGTCGGCGAGGGGTTGCTCCACGATGCTGACAAAGGACTCGACGTCGCCGTTCAAACGCGCCTCGCCGAAGAGGTCCTGCTCCAGCGCGGCGGCGTGCAAACCCACCACGGACACGATGGGGCCATCGGCCACCAAACGAACGGGCTTTTCCGTATCCAGAAGGTCTCCCGCCATCAACGTCACGCCAATCAGGTCCGCGGTTCGCATGCCCACGTAGGACCGGCCGATGAGGTAAGCCAGCATCACTTCCCGTCCGTCTGGACCAAATTGCTCGCTATAGAAATCCCACGAACCCTGTGTTTCGCCGAGTCCGCGGAGGTCCACGGCTATCACGGCGTGGCCTTCGTTTGCATAATCGGCAAGGGCTCCCTCGGCGCCGGTCTCGGCTCCAAAGCCGTCGTCATTGAGATAGAGTATCACGTCGTCGAAGCCGCCCTCGGGAACCATGGTCACGGCGGGCAAGACGATGTTCTCCTCGGGCCAGAGAAGAAACTCGCGCATGGTGTAACCATCGCGCTCTCCTTCTCCAACCACCTCGATCTCGAGTTCTGGCAACGCGCCAGTCTCCGGCACGCCAAGGACTTCACGAACTTCCGCGAGGGCCTGCTCCTCGCCAATGTCAGCCCAGCGCGTCTCTGCCTCCGCCGCTTTCTCGCGGGCCCATTGCGCGTTGATGTCAAAGACCGAGCGTGCGCCTTCCAGCTTCAGGACCTCGCCCTCCGGCGTGGCCAGGATCTCCTCGTCACTGAGCAGCTCGAGGTCCTCGGGTTCTTCCACGGTGGCTTCCTCGTCCTTGAGCCAGCGCAGCATCCACTCGACGGACGCCTCACGCAGGGGCTGATGCCAGCCATGGGACCCCTCCGTTTCCGTGAGGACAAGGCGGTCCTCATGGCCCAGCGCCGCGAACGTGCGGCGGGCGCGCTCCACGGAAGCGTGTGTGCCCTCGATATCGAAGAAGTCGTCCGTGGCGGCGCACACCATCACCGGCATGGGAGCGCGCATGGTCAGATATTCCGCGTGGTCCATGCCCCAAGCGAGTTGGCCAAAGATATTCTGTTCGGCGTCTTGCGGCCCGATGGTATTCACGAGGCGCTCGAAGCCCGTAATGTAGCAAGAGGGCGCGGCCGCCTTGATGCGTTCATCCAGGGACATGATATGGGAGGTTTGCGTGCCTCCGCCGCTATTGCCCATGGCGCCCAGCCGGTCCCCGTCGATGTCGGGACGCTCTTCCAAGTAATCGAGGGATCGGATCATATCGTGGATCATGAATCGCGCGGTGTTATGGCCAAGAAAGATCGCGCCCACGCCCAAGGCGCTATGGGCGTGCGTGCCCGAAATGATGGAATCGCCGTCTTCGTCCAAGAGCTGATGGCGCTCGCCTTGGTCGATGGGATCAAAGACCAGCGCGGCCATGCCATGGAGCGCGGCTAATGCCGCCCCGCTTTGATACAGCTCGCTCCCCTTCCCTGTGGGCGAATGGCCGCACGGAAGCAGAATGCCGGGATAGGGCGGCTCGAATTGGGGATCGTCCGGCAGAAACAGGGCGGCGCTGACGTAGACGCCTGGCATCGATTCATAAATCACCTTCTCGACGACAAACCCGTCGCGTTCGATGACCTCCGTGACTTCCGCGTTAAGCGGCGTGCCGGCATCGGGCAGACCGCCAAGCGCCTCGATAAACTTCTCCCTAAGTTCGGCTTGCCACGCTTCGATGGCGCCGGTGTCCACGGGTTCGGCGAGGCGCTCGTCTTCCGCTTCATGAAGTTCACCCAGATGGCGATCGATTTCCCCGAGCAAATACTCCCGCATCATGGTCTCGCCGTCGAGACGGTCCCCGACGAGATCAAGTTCGCCGCCCATCGCGGGCGGCGCAAAGAATAGCCCCATTACCAGGGCGCACGTCATGGCGCCTGAAATACGCAGTGTGTGGGCTAGCCTGGCCCAATTGTGTTTATGCATCACATCTCTCCTCGTTGGTTGCCCTTGTCTTTCCACGCCGCGCGCGCTGGCAATCGCCAGTGTATGCGCCGCCGGCCGGTCTTGCGTACGCTCCCCATTATTCCGCAAGGAGGTCACAGAATCCAAACGCCCCCTAATCGCGGGTTAGGGCAATTCGTTATGTTACAGCATGCGCTACCAAACAGGGTTACGAAGGTTGGCAAGCCGCAGGCCTAGAGTGAGGGGCAGCAACAAAGACGGCCCCCCGGCATCTCCATTCTTGGATGAGGCCGAGGGGACCGTTACGTTCAGCGCAGCGCTGGTTTTCTGCCGGGGACGCGCTTGTTACACCTGGAAGAGCGGGTTGTAGTCTTGGGCCATGGCGTATACCTCTTCTTCTTCCTCTTCGGTGAGGGGCGTGTACTCTTTCGCCAATTGTATAGCCAACTCGTACAGATCCGGGTCGCCCGGCGGCATGGCCGAGGTCACCCCCGGTTTGCTAAGAGTCCAGCGCAGACCGAGGCTGGCCAGTTCCGGTTCGTACAACGGCTCGTACCACAACCGCGAATACATCTCGCGAATCTCGGAATCGCCTTGGCCCCGCTGGCGCACCATGGGCTTCAAGGCGAAGATGGCCATCTCCTTCTCGCGCGCCTTCTCGATTACACGGGGGCCGAACCCGCCTTGGTACTCGGACACGAAGTTGATCGGAAACATGGCCGAGTCGAAGTCGTACAATTCCATCGCCCGCAGGGCCGCCTCTTCGGTATGGGCCGAAAAACCCAGATACTGGACCTTGCCAGCCTCTTTGGCCTCCAAGAAGACCTCCATGGCCCCACCAGACCCAAACGCCGCCTCCACATCTTCCTCCACATCTTGGAGGTTGTGGAGTTGGTAGAGGTCGAGGTGATCCGTCCGCAACCGCTCCAACGAGCGTTCAAATTCCTCCCGCGCCCCTTCCTTGTCCCGCTCGGCGGTCTTCGCGGCGAGGAAGATCTCGTCCCGATAGGGTTCGAGGGCTGGCCCCGCGAGTTCCTCGGCATTGCCGTAGCGCGGAGACACGTCCACGAAATTGACGCCTTGCTCAACCGACTCGGCCATGAGCCGGTTAACCCGGTCCTGCTCGACGTTGCGCATACTCATGCCGCCAAATCCAATAATGGACAACTCCACATCGGTCTTGCCGAAACGGCGCTTGGGGACGGTATCCGCGGCCGCGGCCGCCGGAGACATTTCCGCCACGCCGCCAAATGCCAGCGCGGCCGAGCCTACGCCCGCCCATCGCAAAAAGTCCCGCCGATTTCCTTCGATAGCCATCTTTCTCATCTCCTATGTTTGTGCTTCAAGCCACATGGTCCACTTACATACAGTCTAACAGAATATAACACTACAACACATTACATTTCTGAAACCGC
The DNA here is from genome assembly GCA_046497285.1 of Candidatus Hydrogenedentota bacterium. GTDB lineage: Bacteria > Hydrogenedentota > Hydrogenedentia > Hydrogenedentales > SLHB01 > SKRY01. The sequence goes on along the minus strand of JAWOFY010000427.1, from coordinate 2,026 downwards.
GATAATTCCCGGGCGTCTTTAAAAGGCCGAGGCCGTCTCTGCCCCGAGACGAAACCTGCGAGCATGATGCGCCGGCTGCTCCAAAGTTGTAAAGGCGTGGCCCTTAACGATATCCTTTTACCTTAGTGAACTTCGATAGCCGCCCCTAATCACTTGGAGGCTTTGACTTGAGGGGGGGGCCAAGGCCTACGATGTAAAGGTTACATCGCGCAAGCCCGAATTCATGGTGTATGCTTACGGGAGACTTCTTAAGCCGGAGTTTCTGTAGGGCCGCCGCCATTATCTTCCGGGAAGTCCGTCGCCTGGGATCGCGCGTTTTGGCGTTGGCAAATCCGCCTGACAAACACAAGAGCTGGAAAAGGAAGGCCCCACCCAGCTTTGAATGAGGAAGAAACCATTCATGTTGGAAGTATATTTGGACGAAACGCAGGAGCCCTATTTTCCTTTTGGATTCCATCTCTCCCGCGAGGCGTGGGAGACCTATGGGATCAAGGAACTCGTAAAGAGAATGCGGGAGACGGGCAACCGCAATATGAGCGCCGCCGTGCGTCAAGTGGCGAGCGCGGTCAACGCAAAGCGGGTGGAAACGAATCCGCTGGCGCAGCCAATCCATGGCGGTTCGCTTATGGCGGCGGGGCTCCTTAACGAAGTCTTGTACTATGTAGCGCACCGCTATTGCACGCAGCAGTGCCGGGGAGTAATGGAGCGGGCGCTAATACAGGTCCGGGACGCCAAGGGCTTTTCCTCCGTGGACAGGCCGATACGCGGCTTCGTCGAACTGTTTCCGCCCACGCCGATTATGATGGGCGAGATGAGCCCAGAACGCTATCTTGAAAAGTGGACGGGGGGCATGCCTAACGACTGCCTCGCCACGGTGGAAATGGCGCTCCTTTACCTGATGCTAAACAACCCCGCCATGAAGCCTTTCCAGGATTTGTTCGACGACACGGAACTTCGCCGCCGGACCAACTATCAGGAGCTGGTGGGGCAGCTCGACGAGTATTTCGAAACCCAGGAACCCGTCGCCCCCTTTGAGCATCGCTTGTTCTCTCTATGGCGGCTGCCCGCCGAAACGGCTCCGGAATCGCTTGAGGATCAACTCCAATACATCGCGGAGCATTGGAGTGAGGCGTTGCCTCCGGCGCTGTTACAGCGGCTTTTGGTGACGCGCGACATCATCCGCGAGGAAACCCTCATGCGAGGGATAGGCCGCGGAGAAAACCGCGTGCCCCGGTTTGGCCGCGGTAAAACGGAGGGACTGGACGAAACCTATCCCGAGCCGGAGCGATTCACGCAAGATGCCGACTGGATGGCGAACGTGGTGCTGTTGGCCAAATCGGTCTACGTATGGTTGGACCAACTCTCCAGAAAGTATCAGCGGGCCATCGCGCGGCTTGATCAGATCCCCGATGAAGAACTGGATCTCCTCGCGCGATGGGGCATCACCGGCTTGTGGCTCATCGGCGTATGGGAACGTTCCCAGGCCTCCGCCGAGATCAAGCGGCAGATGGGGAACCCCGAAGCCATGGCCAGCGCCTACTCCCTGTACGATTATGTCGTGGCGGAGGAGCTGGGCGGAGCGGCCGCCTGTGACAACCTGCGGGAGCGCGCCTGGCGCCGGGGCATCCGCTTGGCCAGCGACATGGTGCCGAACCACGTGGGCCTCTATTCCCGCTGGGTCATCGAGCATCCCGATTGGTTCGTTCAAAGCGCTCATCCGCCCTTCCCAAGCTACAGTTTTACCGGTCCCAACCTGTCGCCGGATGAACGCGTGAGCTTGTTCATCGAGGACGGGTATTGGAACCATAGCGAGGCGGCTGTGGTGTTCAAGCGGGTGGACAATCACACCGGCGATGTCCGCTACATCTATCATGGCAACGACGGCACCAGCATGCCTTGGAACGACACGGCCCAGCTCAATTTCCTCATCCCCGAAGTGCGCGAAGCGGTTATTCAAACCATTCTCCACGTGGCCCGGCAATTCCCCATCATTCGGTTCGATGCGGCCATGACCTTGACAAAGAAG
>JAWOFY010000405.1:0-2898 GCA_046497285.1 Candidatus Hydrogenedentota bacterium | reverse complement strand
TGGCCCGGATTGAGTCCGAAGTGGTGGAGACGCTTCGGGAACGCAGCGCCGAATCGGCCATGGGCGCGCGGATCGCTTCCTTGACCGAGGCCTTTGAGGATTTGGAAGAATACGTGAGACCGCTGGCCGCGGGGCATGCGCAAAAGGAAGATGAACGCGAGGACGCCGAGGCAGAAGCTCATCGACGGCTTGGCGTGGTAGGCGAGTCAGTGGGGGAACTGGCGCAACAGGTGCATGGCGTTCTGAAGCGGATGGAGGCCCTCGAGAGCCGTGTGACGGAATGGCCTTCCAAGGAATTCAGCGAGAAGATCTTGCGAGAACGCGATGAGGCCCTGCGGGACCGGCAAGAGACGAGGGAAGAGCTTGCCCGCCTGCGCGCCGAGGTGGAAGAGCTTCGGCGCGTCAATGCGGAGCTTCAGGCAGAGGAAGACTCCGAATCAGAAGACGAAACAGCCGCCCTGACGGCGCAAAACCTCTCAGAAGTTGTGAATGAGTCTGATAAACGGCTTCGCATTGGGGAAATCCTCGTGAAGGCGGGCGTCATCACCGACGATCAACTGGATGCGGCGCTGAGCGAACAGGCCCAGATGCCCTACCGGCGGTTGGGAGGGATCCTGGTGGCGAACGGATACGCCAGCGATGAGACAATTGCGTACGCCGTGGCTTGCCAGATGCGGGCGCCTTTCCTCCGGCTTGCCGAGGAAACTATCGAGCCGGCCGCGGCGCGCCTTATAACCGGACGACTTGCGGCTCACCACGCATGCATTCCTATCCGAGCGGATGGCGAGAGCCTTGTTCTCGCCATGGTCAATCCGCTTGACCTTATCGCCATTGAAGATGTGGAATTGACCACCAAGCGCCACGTAGAGCCCGTGGTTGTCACCGGCTCGGATCTCGAAGAGGCCATCCGGCGGCATTATGGCGTGGAGGTGATGATTTAACATAGGGAGGCCTGGTCCGGGCGCGGATGAGGCGGGCCTCGCAGTTGTAATAGGGGGGCGGCCATGGGTGTTCACGGCCGCCCCGGTTGCATTCTTGAGTCACCGTTGGTTTACGACACCTCGGGGTACTCCCATTCCCCGCGATAAGGCCGCCGCAGATGCGTGTTGGCCTCGGAATCGCCGATCACTTCTTCTTTTTCCCCGTCCCACTGGATCCCCCGTCCGAGTTTGAACGAGAGCATGCCCAGCAGGCTGAGGTTGGTCGAGTAATGGCTGATTTCGATGTCTGACGCCGGCCTGCGGTTATTCTCAATGGCGTCGAGGAAATCGTCCCACAATTCGGGGATGTTGTGGTTGTCATCCGTGTGGAGTTCAGGCTCCACGTGGGTGGTGTCCGAACCATCCGCGGGATAGAAGGTCCATCCGTCTAGCCACCCCAGATGCAAGATGCCCTCCGTCCCATAGAAATAACACCCGACATTGTGCTCTTCCGTGTGGTTGGCCGCGAACATGCGGTGCTCCCACGTGGCCGTGAAGTCCTCGAACTCAAAAGTCGTCACTTGATGGTCGGGGCCATCAGTTGTTTGTTCCTCCATCGTGTAGACCGGTTTGCCCCGAATCGGGCGGCCGCCCACCGTGGAAACGCGTTTGGGATATTTCTCCTCGGTCCACATCAAAACCTGGTCCATCCAATGAATGCCCCAATCCCCGAGTTGCCCGTTGGCGTAGTCCAAGAACTGCCGGAACCCGCGCGGATGAATCGCGGGATTGAAGGGCCGCAAGGGCCCGGGGCCACACCAGAAATCCCAGTCCAAGTGATCCGGCGGCTCCTCATTGGGTGTAGGCGATTCCGGGCCGCCTCCGTAATGGACAAACGCGCGCACCATGCCGATATCTCCGGCGTTGCCCTCTTGAAGGAATTCCATGGCCGACATGTTGTGAGGCGAGACGCGGCGGTGCGTGCCCACTTGCACCACGCGATCGTTAGCGCGGGCTGCGTTCAACATGGCCCGGCCCTCAAGGATAGTGTGGCCGACGGGCTTCTCGACATAGACGTGAGCGCCCGCCTCAATGGCCGCGATGGTGGGCAGGGCGTGCCAGTGATCCGGGGTCGCCACGATGGCAATGTCCGGCGGCTCCTCGTTCAAAAGCTCCCGATAATCCCGGAATTTCTTAGGCTGGTCGCCCGACAGCTCCTCAATTTCCTCCGCGGCGTCATCGAGGTGACTTCCGTCCACATCGCACACCGCCGTCGCCTTGCACTGCCCTGAGGCAAGAGCGGCTCGCATAATGTTCATGCCCCACCATCCCGAGCCAATAAGCGCCGTGCGGTAGACGCCGTTGTTCGCCCCCAGAATAGCGGGGGCCGAGCCCGCCGCATAGCTCGCGGCTAACGCAGCCGCGCCCGTGCGCTTGACAAACTGCCGGCGGCTTATACTCTCGCTTGGCTTATACATGTGATGTCTCCTTTTAGCGGCTGTGTTCCGGCGGCGCCGAAACCTTTTCAGTTGGCCCCCATTTCGTGAAGGCCCTGCGATAACCCTGTATTGTGGCGAATTTGGACGCCGAAGTCCAAATGCAACATCCCCTTGGAGCCCCGCTATTCCTCCATAGCGGGCCTCGCCAAAACCTGTGACGGGCCGCTGCCCTCCCATCCACCGAGAGAGTGGAGACAAGCCGTTGCCAGAAGAAGTAAGGTAGCGAGAAAGGAGCGATTACGGGTGGGTTCGGTTCGTGCTGGACAGGGAGGCGAAAGCTCGGACGCCGCAGCCTCCAAGAGAGAGCCGCGCCGCGCGGGGCTGTTTCCGATCATGAAGGGGGAGACCGTGCGAAACTCCGGCGTACAAGGCGTGCGTCATGGAGAAACCGGATGCGTGCACGGAACGGGGCGCTACGGGACCATGAGTTCAAGGAGAGGAATTGTCTTCCCTTGACTGGAGCGTCGGGCGCGGCCACC
>JAWOFY010000363.1:0-5430 GCA_046497285.1 Candidatus Hydrogenedentota bacterium | reverse complement strand
GTGAGCGCCTCGCCCGAGGCGAATTCCTTGTGATTTGGCAAATCGCTGAGGAAGGGCTGGAAGGGAGTCCACTCCGCGCCATGGATGGTTCCGTGGTTCTCGTTCGCAGACAGGTCATAAGCGACATCGCCCTCCCCTTCGTTCAGCGGCCAGTACCCGGCGAGGCCTTCCTCATGGCCACTGAGCCCTGTCAGCATGTCCGTTTCCGCATCCGATTGGGATCGAGGGATGTGCCAGAAACGCACCTCCGCAAGCATTCCTTTGAGAGGATAGTCACTGGGATGCGAGGGAATGTAGAGGGGGCCCGTGGGATTCGTCTCGCCCGGGTGCGTATCGGCCAAGGCTGTCTTCCAAGCGCCTTCTTGCGGGTCGTACACACGCAGAGTAATGGTGTCCTCCCCCCTATCCTGGACAGCCTGAACAAAGACCCATCTGTCGAGAATGTCGCCAATGTATTGGTCATTATTGGTATCCACTCGCTCACCGCCGGTAGTGGTGACGAAGTTCCACCCATTGCCCGCGCTGTGTCCCACGTAGACCCTGTCGTCTTCGGGCCACTCAAAAGCGAGGTCCCAGCCATCATCGGCGATGTTCGCCCAGAATTCTATAGTGAAACTGCTAGACCCCGGCACAATATCGCTTGGCGCCTCCACTTCAACATAGCCGTGCGAGCCGTCAAACGCCAACACGGTCTCGGGCGCAAATCCGGCGCCGGCGCCAGCGGGAAATGCAGCCAACGCCAGCGCGAGTATCGCGGTGGCTGCTATCCTTCTTGTACTCAAAACCTCAATCCCCAACTCACCTCTACCGCTTACCATCATGCGTGTCCTTATTCCATTACTGTCCCGCGCACATTCACGCCGGGACGGTCCAATAACCCCCGAGAAAGCCGCTGAAGCTACATTTGATTACAAGGCGGCGTGTCATGTCAAAAAGCCGCCCCTGGGATTCGCGCTTGCAAGCGCGGCCCAGGGGCGGCCAGATACGAATAGGGGTCGTTGTCTATTCGGCTGTGGCCAATTCAGTGTCGTTGGCCATCACTTCGATACCATTCATAAACGGATCGAGCGCGGACCCTTCGGCCTTGCGGACCTCGATTTCCATGTTCATGTTGGCGTCCACGGTGAACTCCTCTACCACGCCGTGGAAACAACCACCCGCCTCGGCCACGATGTCGTAGCCGCTCAACACTTCTTCGCCGTCAATGAGCACGTCAAACACCCGCTCACCGGCTTCGACGCCCTCCGTCAGTTCGGCGAAATGAAGCCGGACGGTGTACTCGGTCTCGAGAAGATCGTAGACCGTGACGGACGCTGTCTTGTTTTCCACATCGTTCTCATCTTCGCCGTTGTCTTCCTCGGCGTCTTCGTTATTATTGCCGTTATCGTTCTCGTTATTGGCGTTCTCTTCTCCGTTGTTGGCATTTCCATTGCCGTTTTCTTCGCGGTCTTCCGCCTCGGCAACCTCAATGCTGAACTCCCGGCCGGAAGCGGCTACCCAATCGATGCCGCCGCCGTTATCGACAATGGCCGAGGGGTGACGGCGATGGGAACCTTCCGCGTCATGCCAGACCCGGTCCGCCTCGCGATCAACACGCCGGCCGGGCGCGCCCAAGTTCAGGCCATAGCCCGCGGGATCAGGTGGCGACGCCTCGTGCCTCGTCCAGCTCTCAATATTCGAATCGCCAGGCATGTGAACCATGGCCAGCGACGTTTGGTGTGGGTAGCTGCACGTGCAGGTGCGTGTGTAATCCAACGCGTTAAGCACGCCGTCGGCCGCGATCATGTTCGCGGTGCATCCTGACTTGAATCCGCTGAAGGTGCCGGTGCCGGTGTCATACTCGAGATCAAAGTAGCCGCCGTAACTTGCGCGAAACAGCAACAGGTGCTGACTGGCGTTCAACGTGTTGCACCCGTACGTTCGCTCGTAGCTCCAACTGCTGGTTTCGCCGGTGTGTGGCTGTTCACGCTGCCAGGTCTCGCCCGTAAGCACCGATATCGCATTGCCAGGCCGGCCCGGAATCAACATGTCGCCGCGCAACGCGCCAGGCAGTGTGAAACCGTCGGTTTCCCAGAGGATGTCGCCATCCGCTCCGCTACGGGCCGTGACCTGCCGGGGCTCATCATCAAACGGACGCCGCATATCTTGGCTGCCGCCCTCGATGAGTATATCGTGGTCGGCGCTGTACAGAAGGTACGTGCCAAACACGTTGCTGTCCGAACTCCAGACTTCCTCGCCGGTCTCCAACTCAAGCGCGTGGATCCGCGTGGCGTCTTCATCGGGTTCTTCGCCCCGCCGCACAAGAAACTCAAGCGCGTTTTCGGACAGACCGTCTATAACGTATAGCATCCCGTCCGTACTGACGATGGCTCCGTGCCGGAACCCGACATCGGCTTCCTTCGTCCACAGCACCTCGCCGTTATTGCGATCCATTACTGCAAGCAACCGGCTTGAGGTGCCCGTGTAACTACCTTCTCCGCCAAGTTCCTGATCCTCGAACACGTGAGGCTCGGCCGTGACGATTAAGTAATCGCCCTGTACGCTGATGTGACCCCACTCGGGCGCATCTTCATCATCGTAGATCTCCGCGACTGGCTGGCCAGGCAGCGAGAACTCGTCCACCGTCTCACCGGTGGATGGATCAAGGCGATGCACCTCGCGTCCATACCGAAGGTAAACGGCGTCTGAAAGAGCCACAAGCGGGCTTCCGATGTACGTAACGCCAGGGATGTTGGTCATGTAGACCTCTTCGCCATTATCCCACCGTTCTTCCAGCTCAAGATTCGTGAAGGGATGGCCAATGCCGGGATACTCCACGTCCCAAAGCTGCCGGCCCGTGTACACGCACCGAGCGGCTACGTTATCCACACCAAGATACACTTGCCGTCCCCCGCTCACCATCGGCCGCGGTCCGCCAGCGTGGCGTGGAAGGATGTTGTGGTTATTGGGACCGCCAAACCACAGCAGGCCCAGGGGCAGCTTCACCCGCTCCTCCTTGGAGAGCAGCGTGTTGGCGGGGTCGTGATACTGATGGGTCCACTCGCCTGCCCCGCTGAGCGGACCGCCCCGCACGGCAAACACGAAGTCTTCCCGCGCTAGCAGGGTGTCTTCCTGCGCAAATTCCGCCCGGGACGCCATGGCGATGCGCCCTTGCGAGTCCCTCCGTCTTTCAACGGAAAGTTGGTCCACGCCCGCGGCCGAGGCGGCGTCGGCCAGCGCGCTCAGGCGCTGCGCCGCCACATCCCGCGCGGCCGCGCGCCGGGCTTCCACGAACACTTGGTCCACCCCAGCCGCCAAGGCCGCTTGCGAAAGGCTCCCCACGATATCATCCGAGCCATCCGCCTGTGCCGTTGTTTCCACGGAAAGCTGGTCCACATCCGCGGCAGCCGTCATGGCTACATCCGTAAACCTCGTCTGCTCGTTCGTACGGGATTCACCCGCTACCGCCGTTTCCACCGAAAGCTGATCCACGCCTGTGGCCATGGCCGCCTCTGACAAGCTCGCCACGGTTTCGGCCGGACGCTCCGCTCGCGGAAAGTCCGCTGGCGTTTGCACAGTAAGCTGGTCCACATCCGCGGCAGCCGCTGCTTCAGAGAGGGTGATTCTTTCCTCTATTTTGGACGCCACTATGGGGAAATCCGCGGGAGTTTGCACGGAAATCTGCTCCAAATTCGACGCGGCGGCAAAGACCGCTTCCGACAGATCGGCGCCCTGCGCTACCGACGCGCCCAAATACGCCACACCGCCATACGGCCGCAACCCGTCCAGCAAACTTGCCAACAACGGCGTGTCAGGCTCGATGCCAGCAGCTTGCGCGTCCTCGCTCAGCACCATGCTAAACAGATAGGGTTGCACTGAAAATGAGGCCGGATCGGCTTCGACAACCGCCGCGCGCCGGCCGTACATACCGGTTTCAACTAGTTCCTCACGTAATGATTGCACTGCGTCGGCGTCGTCTTCCACGACAACCAAATGAAGGTCACTGCGGTACAATAACTCCCGCAACAAATCGCCGGATCCCGCGCCCAGAATCAGGCCATACCCCTCGGATTCACCAAGCTCATCCAGCAAGCGCTGGGCAGTGGCGGCCCAATTGGCGGACTGCGGCCTCAACGTCGCGGGGCTGTATTCGTGATAGACCGAATCAACCTCTTCGGGACCAAAGCAATACACCGCCCCGTCTTCGGTCGTTACGAATAGACGGTCGCGCGCCGCCAGCTGGGAAAAGACCTCACCGTCGATCTGATCGGACAGTGCGTCCACCCGCTCCTGGATCATCGCGTTGCGGTTGTACGCCAATCCCTCGGCGTCCACCGCAAATCCGCCATCGGGCTTAGCGCGGTATTCATTCTCCAGGACTTCGCCTGTATGCCGATCGAAAACGGCAGGCAAGGCTCTTCCGCCGGAAACGACCAGCTCATCCTCACCGGCAGCTAAGTATCCCTGAGGCGCGAGTCCACCAAACCCTTTGGCGCCGCCATGAGGCAGGGACACATAGTCGGAGCTGGTCGTGTCGTTGACCCACTCCTTTTCGCCGTTTTCCGCGTCAAGGGCGTAAACGAACACGCCGTGCTGAGGCCAGAAACCAGCGGCGAAATAGATCGTCCCCTCCTTTATGACCGGACCGCCACGGGACGCCCAGAAATTGATGATCCGCTCGTTGCCGAGGAGCCGGTCATCCGACGGCCCGCCCTGGAACTTCCAAAGCTGCTCGCCGCTTTCGGCGTCCACGCAATAGAGGTAACCGTCATCGGAGGCAAAGTACACCTTGCCATCCCAAGCGACAGGCGCCAAGCGGACAGGGCCGTCGGTGTAGAACCGCCACTCCTCCGCGCCATCCTCGATATTGTACGCCGTTACGCTGTCCGTGACGTTCGACGGAACAAAGATCCGTTCTCCCATCACCACCGGCGCATAGGAAACGTCAAACTCTAACTTGCCCCGATTGTCCCACTGGTGTGGCCAAGCCCTGTCGGGTTCGGGCAATTCCCGGACCCATTGAAGGTGTAGTTGTTCTTCTAATTCAAGAGGCGTGTTAGCGCTGCGAGCAGCGTCGTAGCGCCACATTGGCCAATCGGTTTCATCCGCGGCAAAAGCGAGCGTACTTGCACCCGCAAGCCCGCACGCCATCGCGGTCAAAACCAACCGCGTAAATCGCGTCTTTCCTTTCGACATTGCTGGATCTCCCTATCCATCGCTTCGTCTGCGATTCCAGATTAAATTCCTCACAGAATGGCTCCTTGCATCGTATTCAAGCACCATCTGCTTCTCCTTAGATTACGTAAACCTCGAGATTTCTCCCCACACGGAAGAAAAATGAAGCCATCTATTCCACCGCTGCATTCAATATGGCAGCCCCAAAAAACGGCGGAATGGCTTCCTCATCTTTTTAATATTCTTTTTCATAGATCCATATTTTATAGGAACTCC
>JAWOFY010000326.1:0-8244 GCA_046497285.1 Candidatus Hydrogenedentota bacterium | reverse complement strand
GAACGATTTTCATGGGATTATGGATGAGGCGGACCATCCTTCGTTGACAAACGGCGCGCCGTTCCGGGAGCTACTCCACCTCATGGGCCGCGCTTGGGAAACCTTGCTTGCGGAACAGAAACAGACCTTCCTTCCCGGGAGCGAGGATGTCTTTCCGTCCATTGCCAGTGATGTCCTCCACCCAGAAATGGTTGCCGGCTCCGCTGGCTTTTTCGGGCTCACCGTAGTCGATTGTGCTTTCCTCGAAAGCGCCTTCTTCTATCTTGTAGTAATACAACCCCACGGGATCCCCGGCGCCGGGATCGCGGCCCTGATGCGCCCAATACCGTTTGCCGGTGATCAGCTCCATTTTGCTATCCTCATCGAGATCGGCGAGCGCCATCGTGTGATATTGCGAGCGCTCCGTCTCAATCATATGCTTGATCCAACGCCGCTCACCGTCGTCATCACGCTGCTGTTCCTTCCAGTATAACCCGTAATCGTGGGCTTCGCCCACAATGAGATCGTTCTTGCCGTCGCCGTTCACATCATGCACGAGAATGGGGATGCTAGCGCTTTGGAGTTTGAATTCCGCGTTCCACTGCCACTCTTCGCTCAGGGGATCCTCCGGCGCCTCGAACCATCCCCGATGCGTCACGATGTCCTTGCGGCCGTCGCCATTGATGTCGCCCACGCCCAACCCATGGCCGGTGGGGCGGGGCGAAATGATGTGTTTTTGAAACTCTCCCGTACCCTTACCTTCTTCGTCGCGCACCAATGTATAGATGCGCTGGCGCCGGAACGGGGTGTTGGGCAGGATCTCGTAGTGTCCGTCGCCGTCGATGTCGTGAAAGAGAATATGCATTACCTCGCCGGGGGCGTCAATGGTGTGCGTTTCCCACAATCCCGGTTCGCCTTGGGGATTCTCACGCCATTTTACCTTGCCGTCCCACCAGCCGCCCGTGATGATGTCCTTGTAGCCGTCCCCGTTCACATCCATGGGGAAGTTCGTGTAGTCGTCGTAGTAATCCTCGATGGCGTCCACCTGAGCAATCCGGTGGGCCGTCGTGAAATCAGGGCCTTCGAACCAGTATTCCACGGAGACGATGTCCATGACGCCGTTGTTGTTCACGTCAAAGGCGGTGGCCGTTTCGTAGGTCACGTCGCCGATACGCTCCCGCTCGAACTCCAACGGATTCTCCAACTCCGGCGGGGAAGCGCTGACCCATACAGCCGCCGTACATAGAGCGAACCCGCCCAGCATCACCCGCTTTGCTTGTTGTCTCATAAAGACCTCGGCCTCCGTTGTCGGTAACCCTATTCTTGAAAGAAGCTTGGGGATATACGCGCGCCGCCGTCTTGTCCAGCGGTGGAGGTTCGACCTTCTTGCCCCTTTTGGCATCGCAGTGGTACTCTATGGCCGAATAACAGGAACGGCTAACTTCATCAGCGTATCCCAAAGCGTTTTCTCTCAGTTTACCTTAATTTGGCCAGGAATTGCCCGTAATGGCCGGAAATCCGCCCCAAATCACCCTATATGAGCGTTTCACCCGCCAAGACGCCACCCTGGCCACGGCGGAATCCTGCACGGGGGGACTCGTGGGGTACAGGTTGACCTCCGTTCCCGGCGCGTCCGCCTATTACCTCGGCGGCGTCATCGCCTATAGCAACGAGGCCAAGGTCAATCTCCTCCACGTTTCCGAGGCGGATCTTATCGCGCACGGGGCAGTCAGCGAGTCCGTGGCGCGCGCGATGGCGGCGGGCGTCCGGGAACGATTTGGAGCGGACTGGGGCACCGGCATTACGGGAATCGCGGGCCCCACGGGCGGCACGCCGGAGAAGCCGGTGGGATTGGTTTACCTCGCCGTGGCGGGGCCGGACGTTGGTCATGCCGAACGCGTTGTGTTCGAGGGAAGCCGGGATCAAATAGTGGAACAGGCGGCGGAACGCGCCATGACCTTATTGCTGGAGCATTGCCAATGAGCGCAGGGTTTGTCCATCTACACGTTCACACGGAATACAGCGTCCTCGACGGGGCCGCTCGGGTGGCCGAGATTATCGAGCGGTGCCAACAATACGGCATGGAGGCATGCGCCATAACGGACCACGCCGCCCTTTTCGGCATCCTTGACTTCTATGAACAAGCCCGCAAGGCCGGCATCAAGCCCATCATCGGGACGGAACTGTATGTGGCGAAGGGATCGCGCACCGATCGCTCCGCCCGTTCCGCCAGCGATTCGCACAACCATTTTCTGTTGTTGGCGGAGAACGAGACCGGATACCATAATCTGTGCAAACTGAGTTCGTACGGCTACTTGGAAGGGTTTCACTATAAGCCCCGCGTGGACCTCGACCTGCTAGCGAAATATAGCGAAGGCATCATCGCCACAAGCGCCTGCCTCGCGGGCGAGATTCCTCAGTACTTGATTCACGACGACATGGACCGCGCCAACGAGGCCATCCAGAAGTATGTCGAGATTTATGGCCGCGACAATTTCCTCATCGAGGTGCAAGACCACGGCATCCCCGAGCAAGTGAAGATCAACCCCATGCTGGCGGAGCTGGCCGAGCATCACAATCTCATGGTGGTGGCCACGAACGATTGCCACTACGTGGACAAGGAAGACGCCGAGCCGCACGAGGCCTTGTTGTGCGTGCAAACGAACGGCCAGCTCGACAGCGATGATCACTTCAAGTTCCCTGCGTCCGAGTTTCATTTCCGAACGCCCAACGAAATGCAAGACGTGTTCAAGGACTGGCCGGAGGCTGTGGCCAACACGGAGAAGATCGCTGAGCGCTGCAACGTCGAGCTTCCCCTCGGCCAACATCTTATCCCGGAATACGCGCCGCCGGAAGGGTTTGATAAACCCGATTATCTGCGTCACCTTGTCCAGGCAGGGCTCAAGGAGCGTTACGGCGAACCCACGCAGGAACACATGGAGCGCGCCGAATTTGAGCTGGGCGTCATCGAATCCATGGGGTTCGTGGACTACTACCTCGTGGTCTGGGATCTCGTGAACCACGCGCGGCGGGAGGGCATCCCGGTCGGGCCGGGTCGCGGCTCCGGAGCGGGCAGCCTGGTGGCGTACGCGTTGCGCATCACAAACATCGACCCCATCCAGTATAAGCTGCTCTTCGAGCGGTTTCTCAACCCTGAGCGGGTTTCCATGCCGGATTTCGACCTTGATTTCTGTTATATCCGGCGTGAAAAGATGATCGATTATGTCCGCGAAAAGTACGGCGAGGACAACGTCGCCCAAATCATCACCTTCGGTCGCATGCTCGCCAAGAACGTGGTCCGGAACGTCGGCCGAGTGTTGGGCATGTCCTATGGCGAGGTAGACCGGATCGCCAAGCTCATCCCCGACGAGCTGAAGATAACGCTGAAGGACGCCCTTGAGCGGGAACCCGAGCTCCAGAAGTTGGTCAACGAGGATCCGCAGATCCAACGCTTGTGGCGGCTGGCCTCGCGCTTGGAGGGCACGATCGGCAACTGTGGCACGCACGCCGCCGGGGTGGTGATCTGTGATGAACCCCTCACGGACCACGTGCCCCTGTTCCAGGCGGCGGGCAGCGATGTGGTGGCCACGCAGTTCGAGATGAAGGGCGTCGAAGAGGTCGGCCTGCTCAAGATGGACTTCCTTGGCCTGCGCACCTTGACCGTGGTGCACGAGGCCGCACGGTTTGTGCGGGAAAACCAGGGTGTTGAGTTGGATATCGACGAGATCCCCACTACTGACGAGACCACCTACGCCCTTCTCCGCTCCGGAAAGACCACGGGGGTCTTTCAGTTGGAAAGCTCGGGCATGCGCGACCTCGCGCGGCGCATCGGGCTCGAAAGCCTTGAGGAGGTCTGCGCCCTGATCGCTCTCTACCGGCCTGGCCCGATGCAGCTCAAGGATGAGTATATCGAGAACAAGTATAATCCCGAACGCATCACCTACGCCCATCCCATTCTGGAGCCCATTCTGCGCGAGACCTACGGCATCGCCCTGTATCAAGAGCAGGTCATGGAGATGGCGCGGGAGATCGCTGGGTTCACCTTGGGCCAAGCCGATATTCTGCGGCGGGCCATGGGCAAGAAGAAGGCCGCCCTCATGGCCGAGCAGCGCGAGGCGTTCCTTTCCGGCGCTCAGCAGAATGGCATTGACGCGGCCACGGCTGAAACGCTCTTCGGAAAGATCGAGCAGTTCGCGGGCTACGGGTTCAACAAATCCCACAGCATGGCGTACGCGTTCGTGGCCTATCAGACCGCCTACCTCAAGGCGAATTATCCCGTGGAGTTCATGGCGGCCTTGCTCACGAGCGAGTCCAATAATCTGGACAAGGTGGGGATTTATATCGCCGAGTGCCGGCAGATGGGCATTGAGGTGCTGCCGCCCGACGTGAACAAAAGCTACGCGTGGTTTAGCGTGGAAGGCGACGCCATCCGTTTCGGCATGGCCGCCGTCAAGAACGTGGGCGAGAGCCCGGTGAGCGCGATCGTCGCCGAGCGCGAACAGAACGGCCCCTTCCAAGACATCTTCGATTTCTGCGCCCGCTTGGACAGCCGCACCCTTAACCGCCGCGTTATTGAAAGCTTGAACCGCACCGGCGCCTTTGTAAACACCGGCTGGAACCGCCGCCAAGTCGAGGAAATGATCGACGCGGCCCTGAGCGAAGGCCAAATCAGCAGCCGCGAGCGGGCCAGCGGCCAAACTTCCCTGATGGATCTCTTCGGCGATGAAGGCGGCGGGGGCGCGTACCATCAGAAGCCTGACCTCCCGGAGTGGCCGGAGAACGAAATACTCGCCTATGAGAAGGAGCTTCTCGGGCTCTACGTAAGCAGTCATCCGCTCGCCCAGCACGAGGAAACCTTGACGCGCTTCACCTCATTCAGCCTAATGGACTTGCCCGAGATGCGCGAGGGACAGGAAGTGGTGATCGGCGGCCTGATCGCGAACGTAAAGCGCCACACCACGGCGCGGGGCAAGCGTATGGCCTTCCTCACCATCGAAACGCTGGAGGGAGCGTGCGAGGTCACCGTCTTCAACGACGTCTTCGAGGAACGGGTCGCTTTGCTCATTCCCGACCAAATCGTGATGATCTCCGGCCGGATCAATTGGCGCAACAACGAGCCCGGTATGATCGCGTCCGATGTGATGCCTATCGAAGAGGCGGAAACCCGCCTTACCCAAGCCGTCCACATCCGGCTGCAAACCGTGGGGCTTCAGGACCAGCTCCTTAACGAACTCGCCGAGGTTCTCGGCAATGAGCCGGGACCGTGCGATGTGTATCTCCATTGCCAAACGCCCGAGCACGGCGAGGTTACCGTGCACGCCACGGATGCATGCCGGGTTCATCCCGGCAAGGAACTTAGGGAAAAAGTCGAAGCCCTCCTCGGCCCGGACACGCTGTGGTTCTCCGGCGGCAACGGGCTTCCAAGGCATAGCAATTAGTGTGCCGGCGCTTGATTTGCAAGTGTGAGGCCTTGGGTGTAAGACTAAGGCCATGGCGCGGCTCGGCGTTTAGATAAAGAACGACCGCTAACGCGGTCGTTTTGATAATGAAATACATAGCCATGAACAAGGCTTAGATAATTGATCGCTTGCGGGAGGATCCCAATATTCAGCGCAACCTCACCGCGTGGCGCGTGCAACCCGCGCGGCCGGCGCGCCATAAGCCCTTCCCGAAGGCGATGGATCCCCGTTTGCGCGCCGCGCTCGAAAAGAAAGGCGTGCATCAGAACGGGGGGTATTGCCCGCTGCGCGGGCTTCAACCCCCGGCTACCCTGTGACCGCTAACGCGGTCGATCGGTAAGCCAGTTGCCTGAGGCCAATTGTCAATGACCTCGCCCACGGCTTTTGGCGACGTGACGCGCCCTTTTGGGTTATACTGACCATTCAGCGGCTAGGTTTCACGATTTCGACGTGAAGAAACGGCAAACAACGTTCAGATACTGTTCTCGGTCTTTGGACCAGAACCACGAGAAGGAGACACGTCATGCTTAGCATTCTGTTATTGACGGCGGCTGCCGCCGCGGAAAACGGCGGGCTCGAGGAACTGGTGGTGAGTGAAGTGGAACTCGTCAACGATGGCTTTGAATTCACCGAAGGTCCAATTTGGCATCCGGAGGAAGGGCTGCTGTTTAGCGATATTCCAGCGGACACCATCTACCGGGCGGACGGGTCGGTGTTTCGCGAGCCCAGCGGCAAGTCGAACGGGCTGACGCTGGACAACGAGGGCCGGCTCATCGCCTGTGAGCATTGGAACCGGCGCGTAACGCGGACCGAGGCCGATGGCTCCATCACTGTGCTCGCCGATGAATACGAAGGAGCCAAGCTCAACAGCCCTAACGATGTGATCGTGCGCTCCGATGGCGCCATCTTCTTCACCGATCCGCCCTACGGTCTTGAGGATCGCGAGGCCGAACTTGATTTTTCCGGGGTATATATGATTCCCGCCGGTGGGGGAGAACTCGAACTGCTTGCGGACGACTTCGATCGTCCAAACGGCTTGGCCCTGTCTCCGGACGAGCAAATCCTCTACATAGCCGACACCGCCGAAGGACACATCCGGGCCTTTGACATCGCCGAGGACGGCGCCCTCAGCAACGATCGCGTTTTTTGCGAACTCCCGGGACCCGATGGAATGAAAGTGGATGTAGACGGCCGCATCTGGTCGACAGCGGGTGATGGTGTTCGAATCTACGCCGCGGATGGGGAGCATGTGGGGACCGTGGAGTTTCCTGAAGTGCCCGCCAATTGCGCCTTTGGCGGCGAAGACAGCCGGGATTTCTACGTCACCGCACGGTCTGGCGTGTATAGGATCCGGTCGGCGGTTGCGGGCATTCGGCCGCTGGGCGAAGCGCACCCGGCCACGGAATAACATCGAAAGGCGCGCGCATCAATCCCGATGACAGTTGAGACCACGATTCATAGCGGTCCGTACGACGGCGGCAATTACGAACACCACTGGACGGGCGCCTACCTGGAAGCCCATCTCATCTCCGACGTCGGCAAAAGGCGGTCGGCGAACGAGGACAAGTGCGCCGCGGCCATCCCCGGTCCAGGTTCGCAGGGCAGGGAGACGCTTTTTGTGGTGGCGGACGGCATGGGCGGCGCACGGGGGGGAGCATACGCCAGCCGCCTCGCTGTGGAGACTATCTGTGATTGTTTCTACAGTGCGCCCAACAGCAATCCCAATGGCGGCGCGCCTGAACGTCTCCGCCGCGCCCTTGTGGAGGCCAACAGCCGCATTCTCAGTGAGGGAGAGGGGAATCCGGATCTCAAAGGGATGGGCACCACCGCCTCCGCTGCCGCCGTGCTCGGCGATCAGGCCTACATTGCCCAAGTGGGGGACAGCCGGGTTTACGCCGCGTGGAACAATGGCGGGCTTCAGCAAGTGACCCAAGACCACAGTTACGTTGCCGACCAAGTGCGGCAAGGGATGATGGACGTGGAAGAAGCGCGCACCCACGCCATGCGCAACCTGATCACGCGGGCGCTTGGCGCGCGACAACGTCTTGAGGTGGACTTGTACGCGGTGC
Organism: Candidatus Hydrogenedentota bacterium; assembly: GCA_046497285.1. Taxonomy (GTDB): domain Bacteria; phylum Hydrogenedentota; class Hydrogenedentia; order Hydrogenedentales; family SLHB01; genus SKRY01. The sequence continues at coordinate 737 of JAWOFY010000326.1, read as the reverse complement.
AGCTTGACGAGGACGATGCTTTGCTGCTGTGTTCTGATGGGCTCTCCAGCGTGGTGGAAGATGGGGATATTGAGGCGGCCCTAGCGCAAGAGGCCTCCCCGGAACGAGCGGCCCGGAGCCTTGTGCGTCAGGCCCTCGAAAAGGGCGCACCCGACAATGTCACCGCCGTGGTCCTCAAGGTGACTGCCGCACCGCCCAAGTCCACCGCGCAAGTTAAAAACGCCGTGGAAGCTCTGCCCGAGCGGAAGACGTTATTGGGAAGGCTGAAGCGTATTTTGTCGCCGTAGGAATTTTTGGTTCAAGGAAATCACGAGTCTCGATCGATGATATAGCGCGCTAGGGCGCGGAACGGGGCGGCTTCCGCGCCAAAGGGTTCGAGGGCGCTCAACGCTTCGTCTGACGAGGCTTCGGCCAGACGGCGGGCTTCATTGAGCCCAACCACTCCAGGGTAGGTGGATTTTTTGTGGGCCAGGTCGCTGCCGACGGGTTTGCCCAAGGCTTCCTCCGTGCCAGTCACATTCAAGATATCATCGGCGATTTGAAACGCGAGACCGATGTGTTCGCCGTAGTGCGTCAAGGCTTCAAGCGCGTCCGAATCCGTTCCCGCCAACATGGCGCCAGCCCGGACGCTTACGCGGATGAGCGCCCCCGTCTTATAGGCGTGGAGCCGGCGCAACTCCTCAAGCGTAAGCTGCTTGTCCTCGCTCAGAAGGTCAATCACTTGGCCCCCGGCCATG
>JAWOFY010000251.1:0-6167 GCA_046497285.1 Candidatus Hydrogenedentota bacterium | reverse complement strand
GTCGTACTCCGGGGGATATTCCGGCACGAGCACGGCTTCGGCGCCGCCCGCCACGCCGCACATCATGGCGAGGTACCCGCTGTGACGGCCCATGACTTCGACAAAGAAGAGGCGTTCGTGGGAGTCGGCCGTGTCCCGTATCTTGTCGATGGCGTCGAGCGCCGTGTTCAGGGCGGTGTCGTAGCCGATGGTGTAGTCCGTTCCGCCGATATCGTTGTCGATGGTGCCGGGAACGCCGATACAGGGAACGCCGTATTCGACGTACAGGTCGTGGGCGCCCCGGTAAGAGCCATCTCCGCCAATAACGACCAGCCCGTCAATGCCGTGACGCGCCAGGGTTTGCGCGGCCTCGCGCCGGCCCTCGGCTCCCTTAAACGCCTTACACCGGGCGGTGCGAAGTATGGTGCCGCCTTTGTTGATCACGCTGCTTACGTCCCGCGGCCCCATCTCCGCCACACGGCCGTCAATCAGCCCTTGATAGCCCCGCTCTATGCCGTAAACGGTCAACCCCTTGACGTGGGCCGAGCGGACGACGGCCCGAATGGCCGCGTTCATTCCGGGGGCGTCTCCCCCGCTTGTAAGTATCCCGATTTTGTTCATGCCGCCTATTCCTTCCGCGTTAATAGTTCCTGAAAACCAACCGCTCAATACGCCAACATCGCTCCGAAAGAAGATGTTTCCTGCGCTCCACTGTACCGATTCAAGGCTGCTATTGGAAGTTGCCAAATTGACCCTACAACGTGTACGATGGGCTTGTTACACTTAACAGCCTTCAGCGGGTGTGGCTCAACCGCTCCTGCAACCCATAAAGGACAAGCCAATGCGCACGGTCTTTCTCGCCGCCGGGGCGATGGCCCTGTTTTTTCTCTCCCTTCCCGCCCTTGCCGGCGAACTGCCCGGGGAACTGGACGCTCTGGAAGAGCATTTGGACGACGAAGATCGCCTTATGGAGGCGGCCAGAGCGTTCGACCTCGAGCAGATGGAACGCTTCGAGGAGACACTGGAAGCCGCCCGGGATTTGCAGGCGGAAGGGGAAACAGACGCTGCCCAAGAAAAACTCGCCCAGGCCTTGGAGCGCCGTGACTTGGTCCGGCGAGCGTATGAAGAAGTTTTGGCGCACCATCCCGAAAACGCCCGGGCCATGATGTACCTTGGCGATCTGCTCTACGACTTCTATCCGGAAGCCGAACATGAAGGCGTCGAACTGTGGAAAGAGGCCGTTGGCATTAATCCGGAACTCGCGGACGCCCACAATAACTTGGGGATACATCTGTGCCATGTGGGGGAATACGAGGACGGCATCCATCATATTGACAAGGCTTTGGAACTGGAGCCGGACAATCCCGATTTCCTTTTTAATGTAACGCAGCTCTACATGGTTCATTTCCCGCAAGTGGAGCAGATTAAGGGCTGGGATCGCGAACGGGTTTACGAGACAGCAATGGACATGTCGCGCCGCGCCACGGAATTGAGGCCGGAAGACTACACGTTATTAAAGGATTACGCCCAAGGCTATTTTTCCGCGGAGAACTTCGGGGTGGAGCCCGACTGGTCCGAAGCCGCCAAGGCATGGGAGCGGGCGAGGGAACACGCGCCGCAGGAGGATGTGGTGTTCTACACGTGGCTCAACGAGGCCCGGGCGTGGGAACGGGATGGCTCCCCCGAAGAAGCGTTGCGTTGCGCGGAGGAAGCGTTGGAGCTTCAACCGGATAGCCATGCCGCACAGAATCTCAAGGAGCGGGTCCGGCAAGACGCTGAAGAAGGAGAGGGCTGAACGGCTACGGTTCACGCCGGGGAACAGGGATGACAAAACAACCTTTATCGCGAGCCCGTTATACGGCTTACGTGATCATTCTTATCTGCGCCTGCATCCTGTTGTACTTTTTTTACGGGCGGGACATGCGTTTCTTTCTTGTGCCCACCTCCTCCATGCTCCCCACATTCCAGGCCCAGGACTACATCCTAACGCTCAATGCGGACGACTACGAACGCGGCGATTTGGTGGTCTTAAGAGATCCAAGGAACTTGAACCAGTATCTCGTGAAGCGCATCGTGGGCGTCGGCGGGGATGAAGTCTCCGTTCGGCAAGGGGCGCTTTTCGTGAACGGGTCGTATGCTTCAGAACCCTATATCCTTGAGCCGTACATCGAGTATCAGATGGAGCCGTACATAGTGCCGGAGAACCACGTTTTCTTGTTGGGGGACAACCGGAATCAAAGTGAAGACAGCAGCACGTGGCCCGAACCTGGTCAGCCTGCCAAGCGGATCGTAGGCCGCGTGCAGGCCATTTATCTTCCCTTTAATCGGATGCAGTGGGTGTCGCCCTACCCTTTTACCGTCATACCGGAGGGGGACATAGGAGCCTGGGACCAGGCTGGGCTGGAAGGCGGACAGGGGTAACACCCCACTCGCCGGGTAAGAACGCTGCTCTAGGGAACAACGTCCCCCTTGCACCCCCTTCCGAAGGGGGAATGGTAACGCCGGCATCTTGCCGGCAAGTAAGCCGCCTGGAAGGCGGCGGTACGAAATTCCCCCTTTGAGGGTGGCCCGAAGGGCCGGGGGAGGTAAACACCCGGCACACCGCCTTATCCGGCAACGGGGGCCATACTCCCATTTGCCTGGCGGACCCGAATATGTCAGGCTAGAGACGGTGGTCGGCGGATGAGCCGTCCTTCCCAACCACACCTGTTAAAAATAGTCATGTGCCGCCGCTAGATCTGCGTCACGCATTCGTTCGATTCGAGCGAGGGGAGGCGTGCGGAGGAGCGGCGCAACACAATCAGGTTACATCCCATGCAGCGCGCATACCACTTTGAGACCCGCTTTGAAGCCGGGGGCTTCAGTGAAGGCATTACTTGGATGGTTCAGCGTCTCATTCTGCTGAACGTCTTCGTGTTTGCCGCGCAGCTCCTGCTGCACCTACCCTTTGGCGGAAGCCCCACCGCCCCCGGCGCCATTTACGCGCCGCCCGGCGGCGTGATCGTTACGAATTGGTTGGCGTTTCACTTTACAGGCCCCTTCCAAGGCTTCATCTGGCAACCACTCACCTACATGTTCCTTCACGGAGGACTGCTACACCTTTTTCTCAACATGCTGTGGCTCTACGTATTTGGCCCAGACGTGGAACGGGTGCTCGGCACGCGGCAATTCCTGTGGTTCTATCTGATCTGCGGGGGCTTGGGTGTGTTCGCGACGGGCATCCCGCATCTCATGCACGGCGGCAGCGCCTCCGTGGTGGGGGCAAGCGGGGCGACATTGGGCGTGTTGATCGCCTACGCCTATCTTTATCCGACCCGGCAGCTTTTTTTGTTTCCCCTGCCGGTTCCGATCAACGCCCGCGCGATTGTACTCTTTGTCGTAATCCTGAATCTGGTGTCGGCCCTGGGCCACGGCCCCATCTCGGTAGCGACCCATTTTGGCGGCATGGGCGTGGGACTGGCTTACATGGCGCTCGTGCCGCGCATACGGCGTTTGAGCCTTCGCCGCGGTTCGGCGACGGAACACGATAAGGTAGGGGACGCCGTGGATAACATATTCCGCTTCGATGATAAACGCCGGCGGATGTGAAGGGCAAAACGAGAGAAGCAGTTTTTTTCCGGTGGCATTACGCCAAGGATTTGCGTTAAACTAGAGATGCCATGCCTAGTATACAAGAAATCTTGATCTTATGCCTGCTGATGTTCGTCATCGCGGCGCTCAATCGCTCTGGACTGTGGCCCGAGGTCTTGCGTAGCCTTCGCGAGCTGCGGGGAGAGCGGACGGATGGTCCTACGTCGCCGGGGGGGGGCTCGGGCCAATCTGTGGAAATGTGCTACAAAATGCTGGGCCTCTCGCCGTCGGCCTCATGGGCCGAGATCGAGAAGGCTTATCGCAGAAAAGCCAAAATCCATCATCCCGATCATGGCGGCGATGAAGACACCATGCGCGCGCTCAACGAGGCTTACGCGGTGTTGAAGGAGATGAAACGCTCCTCGTCACGCTGAGACTTCAGCCGCCTTGCGTCCATGTCTCGTCTTCGGCTGCAAGCGCCAAGGCGCGTTCGTACCGGGGGACGCCCGACTCCACATCCTCGTAGATTACGAAAACCTTGTCGAGGTTGGTGATCTCAAAGACGCGGCGGATGTCTTTATTTACGGAGCAGAGACGCAGGGATCCTTTCGCACCCTCCAACGCGTCCTTGATGCGAAGCAGTTCGGTCAGCACCGCGCTGGAAAGATAATGGACGTGGCAAAAGTTGATCAGCATATGCGTCTCAGGATGCTTCTCAACATAGTCCAGAATCTCGCGGCCGAACTCATTCACGTTGACGGCGTCCAAGACCTTCGTCGCCCGGATAGTCGCCACGCTAATCGCGCCGTGTTTTTCAAAGTCCACCAGAGGAGTCTTACTCATCGCGGTTCCCTCCGTTCGTAAACGCGTTACGCCGAAACCTCATTGTGAGAACGCGGTCTTCTTGGGAATAGTCTACCTCGTTCATAAAATACCTGATTAGTTTTAACCCCCGGCCCCGGAACTGGGCCGGATCGGGCTCGGGCACTGCTTCAGGCGAAAACTCGCCCGTTCCCTCGTCCTGCACATCAATACGGCACTCCGCGCCTTCGTCGTACAACTTCAACTGGACCGTCCGGCCCGGATCTTCCCCGTTGGCATGCGTTATGGCGTTCACCATCGCCTCTTCCAAACATAGGCGGGCGTAAAACACCTCTTCTCCCTCGATCCAGCCATGCTCCGCCAAACTAGTCACAGCGTCCTCAACCGCTTGGGGCATGACCTCCAGGTTGCTGGGTATAGTAGTGCTATAGAAGGGCGTATTCAAGATTCGCACCCCTTCCGAAATAGTATTTACGCAGTAACCCTACCACAGTGTCCCTCAATACGCAACTGAATCGCCTACGTAATTAGTATTTGACTTATGATACATTATTGTAATGCCTGTGTTGTTTCAACTCAGATTAGAAAACCAGCCCGAGCTTTCACATCATCTCTCTCTGTCGATTTCTTCATGGTCCTTCGCTCCTCGCCCTCTACACTCATTCACGGCAAGGAACTGTCTCAACTGCGTGGGCAGGGAAGGGCGGCCGAACCCTTTGACTTGGCGACGCGCCGGGGGCGTAAAGGCGCGGCATCACAGTGCTGAAATTCTACGAAACCACTGAACTTACTATCAACCCCATTGGACCACCCCAATCGCCGGATAACTCCGCCGCTACCCGCGTCCAAGTTACCCGGCGATTGGGGTGGATTCGCATTCTTGCATCGCACGCTGCTATGTGATAGTATCTTGTTGGTTAGCAACAACCCTACCGCGTACCCGTAGCTCAATTGGATAGAGTGCTTGGCTACGGACCAAGAGGTTGGGGGTTCGAGTCCCTCCGGGTACGCCATTCATAAGTCCCGCCGAATCAACGACTTACGTTGATACCCGTCAGTAAGGCGGCGCGGCTGTAATCCAAGGCGAAAAAGGTGGCAGGCGCCACTTTTTAATCCGAGGAGGCCGCACAAATGCCTAAGAACACGTCCACTCGTCCCCCGAAACTGTGCCGCCACAAAAACAGCAATCGCGCGTATGTGCGCATCAACGGTAAACAGATCTTCCTCGGCCCGTGGGATTCGCCCAAGGCCAAGCGGCGGTATCATGAGATACTGCGCGATTGGGCGGAATATGGCGGCGTCATGCCGGGACCGCACACGAGCAAACCGGCTCCCGGCCACACGATCTACCCGTATTTGCTGCGCAACGTGGAAGTCGAGCGCGTGAACCAGGTCTGGAGCACAGACATCACGTATATCCCGATGCGGCGCGGGTTCATGTACCTGGCGGCGGTCATCGAAGGGTACAAAGGTGCGCCCGACATATTCAATACCGATCAAGGCGCGCAGTTCACCTCGCAGGCGTTTACGCACGTGCTGCTGGACAAGCAGATTGCCCTCAGCATGGACGGCCGGGGACGGGCCTTGGACAACGTATTCATCGAGCGCTTATGGGGGTCGCTGAAGTATGAGGAGGTCTCCCCCAAGTCGTATGCCGACGGACACGCGCTGTACAAGGGGCTTGGCGCTTATTTCGACTACTACAACAACGAAAGGAGGCACACCGCACTGGACAAAAGGACGCCCACTGAGGTATTTTTCGAAGCAGTGACCCCGAAATGAAAACTGGTGATGCC
>JAWOFY010000211.1:0-3733 GCA_046497285.1 Candidatus Hydrogenedentota bacterium | reverse complement strand
CGCACTTGATTGGCCAAGGGTTTGTACGGATAGGGGTCAAAGAGATGCCGGGATACATGAGGGAGCGCATCGAGATCTTCGACTACTGGCGCGCGCTGCGTCATGACGGTCTCGCCGTTTCCGTTGCGGAAGAGAATGCCTGGAACGTCTTGATACGGTTCCTTTCGGCTGATGCGCTGCACTACCTCCGTGAAAACAGTTTCGCCCTCGCCAGGAACGACAATATCGACCGATGGGCATTCATCCAGGATATCATTATAGAAGGACGTCGTATGAGGACCACCCATTATAATAGTGAGATTGGGATTCCGCTCCTTCAGTTCGCACGCCACCAAGTATGCGGCATGGGCGTAGATGCTCATCACGGATATGCCTACGACATCAGGATCCGACTCCAACACTTGATCAACGGTCTCAGTGTAGTCAAGATTTTGAACTTGGGCATCGATAAGCGCCGTCGAATGCCCGTAGCTTTCCACAGACGCCGCTACATACCCAATTCCTAGAGAAGGAAGAAAGCCTCGCTGCATCCGTTTCTTTGAGCCTAGCGAGCGCGACATATCAAACGGTGGAAGAACAAATACCACCTTCATAGCTATCCAACTCCTTTTACGTTCCTGTGTGCAGCCGCCGCCTTATGCGCCCGTGCCGGCTGTACCGCACTTCTAGCTAATAATAGCCGTTAATCTGGCACAACGTTGAAGTTGTGCTAAACTCCTGCGCTGGCGGCCGTCTAGTGGCCTAGACTAACAGCTAGACTATATCACTGAATTTGCTTTTCAGGCTCGAAGGCATTCTACTCCCTCACTAAATGGTAACATACTGCTGCCGGAAATCATTCCGATAGCTACTCTCGGCCAAAAGCATTTATCCGACTATCGAAGTATTGCCAGCGTTTGGTAAAGCTGTCAAGGGAGTCACGGCCGCGTGAGCGTGCCCAATCGCACGGGGTGGCGGGCGCCGGTGGCGTGGGGGAGGTTGGCGGAGACGCCGCAGACGTACTCGTTGGCCAGGATCGCCGCGGCCACGGGGGCGAGAGATTTGCCCGGCAGGCCGTAGTCGTCGCTCTTTCGGAAGACGAGTTCGTGCAAACCTTTGCGTAGGTGCGCCATGAGCGGCTCATTGGCGGCCCCTGGGCCGCTGAGGATGATTCGGGCGATCGTGTGATGGGGCTTAACGAAGCGGGTGTACGCGCGAATGATGCTGAACGCCACGGCGGTGGTCACGGTGGCGCTGAAATCGTCCATGTGATGGTTCAAGCCTTTCCGCGTGGAGATGGCTTCGCGCAGGTAGTTCTCGGGACCAAACTCGTGCCGGCTGGCGCTCTTGGGCGGCACGCGATTCAGAAACGGGTGCTCCAAAAGCAAATCAAGAAATTCGTCGATAACCACGCCACGGGCCGCCATCGCGCCTTCGGGATCGCCGTGGCGGCCTCCGCCGGTAAGAAGTTCCACGGCCCCATCCATGGCGGCCAGGCCGGGTCCGACATGAAACGCCATCACGTTGTCCATGGAAGGCGTCACGACGGTCATCCGGCTCAATCCGCCGATATGCAGATTTAACACGCTCCGGTCGATCCGGCGAAAGAGGACCCAGTCCGCGTAGCTTTCCAACGGGGCGCCTTGTCCGCCCACGGCCATATCGCGCGGCGGGAAGTCCGACACCACGGGCAAGCCGGTCCTTTGCGCGAGGACGGCGCTTTCCCCGAGGGTGAGCTCCCCGGGGTGACTGTCGCCGCGCATGGGTGCGTGGGCCGCCGTATGCCCCATGGAACCGATGAAATCGGGCTCCACCTTCTCCTCCTCGGCTTGCCGCATCATGCGCCGGGCGGCTGTGGCGAACACTTCGGCCAAGTCGAAATGGAGAATGGCGAGGTCGCGCGCGTCCGTGCGAACGCCCGTGAGCCGTGTGCGGATGCCTGGCTCATACGGGAGGAAGTCGTGCGCGATTAGTTTGAGATGGAGATCGGCCCCGCTGCCCTTAATACGCGTCAGCGCTATGTCAACGCCTTGGCAGGCGGCGTCGGAACTCAAACCGATGACGTAACGTTCTTTCTTCTCGCGCAATGCGCCGGTGCTCATCTAGCGTAACCTCTCTAAGCGTGCGTCCATGAAATAGTGACCCAGGATCTCCTCGTAGGAAGCGCCCGCTTGCGCCCGGCCCCGTGCGCCGTGCTGACACAGCCCCACCCCGTGGCCCCGGCCCGCCCCCACAAACGTGAACAACGTTTGGCCGCCATCTTGTTCAATCTCGAAGTCGAACAACGCGCTCGGCAGCCGGCCCAGCGCAAGGCGTATCGCGCTCTCCCGCTCAAAGGTGGCGCTGCCGCGGCTCCCCGTTACGCGCATGAGGGTGTGGCGGCCGCTCACCCCGCGATCGCCGAGTTCGAGTTCCCAAATGGTTCCCACGTCGCGCGATTCGTTTACCAGTTCGGTGAGCTGCTCGCGCGTGAAACGCTTGGTCCAGCGGTAGTTGTTCTCATCGGCGCTGCAAAACGTATCGGGACCGTGCTCGCGCCAGGCCCGCACTCCCATTGTCGCGGGCGACGCCGCGTCCCGGCTGCCCGTGGGCGTGTCTGGGCGGCCGCGCAAGGCCGGATGCGGCTCAGCGTCCCACACGGCGTCGTTGTCCTCCGTCCAGCCTCCGCAATTCGCGCTATAGACGGCGGGGACAAGCGTATCGCCATACGCCAGCACCTCGCCCGCCGTTTCTCTCAAGGCCTCCGAGGTCCGAGGATGCCAAGCGGCGTGAGCGCCATACATCCGGCAATGCTCGGCGGTGCAGAAATCGTAGCCCTCGAAATAATGCTTATCAATCCGGTTCACCAAGGCCTCCGTCCGCGCCGCTACAGCTTGCGCCTTGAGCGCGTCTTCCGGCCAACGCGGCGGCATCTCCGCCGGAAGGACCCCGGCGAGATACGCCTCCAGCCCCACTCGCTCGAACACCGCCAACGTCCCGGGCGAACTGGGGGCAAGCTGCAACGCGCCCCTGAATCGGGCGGTTTCAAAACGCGGGTCGATGAGCGTCCCCTCCATTCGGGCGAACTCCATGGGGACCTCCGAGGTAAGCTCCATCGGGCCTTCGAAGCGGCCCGCGTGCGCCTGGCCCGGTCCGATGACTTCAACCTGAAGCGCTCCGCCGCCGGCGTGTTCCGCCCGCGTCCACGACCATTTGTCTTCCTGTTGCTCCAACCGCCGCTGGAGGGCGGAAGCCTCATCCTCGGAGCCGAAGCGGCCCACGGCCACCCAGGATTGCCGATTGTCAAGCAAATCCCCGCTATCAGTCTCGTAATGGCTACCCAACGGGAAGACCTCGGCTGGGTAGCCGCGTTCACGCCATGCGCGGGCTTCCGCGTAGGCATCCTCCCGATGCTGGGCGCGAAACCGTTCCACAAAGACGTGATGCCGGCGAGCGGGGGGCGCGGCCTCAAGCACGCGAAACGTCCACGTCCCCGCAGGAAGCCGCCGCACGCCCGTGGAATGGCGTAAGGTCATCGGCTGGCTGGAGTGAATCGCGACGTGCGGCGCGTCCTCCACCACAAGGATGCGGACACGGGTTTCCGCGAGCCGCTCCGCGCTGTCATCCGGAGGCGCTTCCACTCTGGGAGACGGCGGTTCGTCCGCGGGGGGAAGCGCGGGACCGGGCGTCGGATGCATTTGACACCCCCCTGCCATGGCCAGCGCCACAGCCAGCATCACTGCGGAACGACAAAACGAAAGAAGCTGTGTACGGC